>JAYSVL010000502.1:0-3636 GCA_043718595.1 Gemmatimonadaceae bacterium | reverse complement strand
GCGACGCCTTCAAGATGGCGATCTACTTCTACTGCGGCGGATTGGACTTGGAGCCACGGCTCGCCGTCCTACCAACCCACTCGAAACCCTGAAGAGCCAATTTTTGAAAGGTTTTGATAGTCTTGGTAGTTTCAAAAGTTTCAATGATTCCAAGCAACAAGTGATTGACTGCGCGCGTGCAGTCGGAGTTACACGAACATGATGTTGCTGTCCTCCGCGCCCCTGAGCGTTCCTCTGCCCACTCTCCGCGTCAAATGCTGTTGCTGTTCTTTGCTGTTCTTTGCTGTTCTTTGCTGTTGCTGTTCTGGCGTTAGAGCGTGCCGAGCCGCACCATGCAGTTTAGTCGCGCGAGAAGGCGGCGAGCGTCGGGCCCATCGCGTCAATCGTTTCACGCGCGTGCCACCGGTCACGTCCGTTGTACAGGAACGCAAAGGCGAGAATCTCTCCATTCTCGGCCGTGACATACCCGGCGAGTCCAATCACATTGTCGGTGGTACCCGTCTTGGCATGCAGGTTGCCCTGTGCCGGCGTCGCACGCATCCGGTTACGCAGCAGCTCGGATTCACCGGCCACGGGCAGCGACGCATGGAATGCACCACCCCACGATGCCTCATGTGCATGCGCGAGCAGTTGCACGAGTGAGCGCGGGGTAACGCGGTCCAGCACGGAAAGCCCGCTGCCATCGGTTGCCACCACGGCGCCGACGGCAGCGCCAACCTGACGCAGCAGAAAATCCTGCAACGTGGCACTGGCGTTGCTGGCGGAGCCGAGTGCGCCGCGATCGGTGCCACGGGCCGCATCGCGCCACAGGAGTTCGGCATAATGATTGATGCTTTCGTGATTCATCAGCGACACCATGCGCGCCAATGACGGCGACGGCATGCTCGTCACCAGCGTCGCCTTCGCTGGTGTACTCGACAGCTTGATCGTACCGCCAACTGAAATGCCTCGCGCCTTGAGCGCTGACCGGAAGGCGCCAGCAGCGAAGGTAGCAGGATCACCGACGACCAGTTGGTATCGCACGCCACTGGATCTCGCACCAATCGTGCCCGACACCATCACACGCTCGTTGCCGAGTCGCCGCGCCGTGATACGGGCTCGGCTTCCGGCAACAACACGCACGGTACTGGTGACGAGTAAGCTGCTCGTTTCCGGCTCGAGCGTTACACGAGCAGCGCCGTTCTTTGTTGGCTGCACACCAACGATGACAATGTTCTCGTTCAGCGACAGGGCGGAGAACGGCGCGGCATATCCGGCGCCCGCATAGCGCGTCAGCCAACCCTCGGGAATCGTGCGGGCTTCAAACGCCGAGGCGTCGGCAATCAGGTCACCAGTGACGCGCGTGATGCCGGCACCGGCTGTTAAATCGGCGAGCGTGCGCATCGGCCCTTCTGGCCCGCCGCGTACGAATCGTGGTGACAACGCCGGATCACCGTCGCCACGCAGGACGAGATCACCACGCACAACGCCACCGGTTTCAAGGGGCCCCACACGCAGCACATCCGTGCTGAAACGATGCTCCGGTCCGAGGCGCTCCAGCGCAATCGCCGATGTAAACAGCTTCATCGTGGACGCGGGCACCAATCGCGTGTCGGCGCCGCGAGAGAAGAGCGTGTCGCCGCGAGCAAGCGAGACGACGATGGCGCCCCAGTCGCCTTGCTTCGTACGGCTGTCGAGCAACGTTCCCAAATCGAGTCGGAGCGCTGTTGATCCGCGCGGGGTCGTGAAGTGCAGTGCCGGCACGACTGGTGTGCGAACCGATCGCACCGGACGCGAACGCCGTTTGCGCGTGACCGTGCGACGCGGCGGCTGCGCGCGGGTGGCCTTCCGCTTCACGACCTGCATCGTCGCCATGGGCGACGCGTCGTCACGAGGGCGCAGGGCACTGGCGCTTTCCGTTACCGACACCAAACACACCGTCGGCAGCACGGCGACGACGATGCAGCGGCGAATTATCGCGCGAACGTGCATCGAATCGGTGTGGAATGAACGGTGGGTATGTGCGCTTCCTCGCTACACCTTGAGAACGATGCCCCGCTTCCACGCCGCCCAGAGCAACGCGAACCAGAGCGCGACAAAACTTATGGCGTATGCTAACGACGCTTCGCGCGCAGGCAACCAGCTCGCGTAAAAAGTTTTGAAGACGAAACCCTGCACCGAAATGCGCGTGCCGTTGCCGGCGTCGAAGGTGAGCAGCGATGACGTGATGCGCGCCATCAGACCCGAACCGAGAAACGCCAGCATCGGATTCATGCCGTAGACCACAAACGGAAACGTCCACCAGCGCACGATCTGCACGTCAATGATCCACATGCAGGTCGCCAGTGCCACCGCCCCCATGCCCGCAGTAAAGACGACGTACGAGCTACTCCAGATACTTTTGTTGATCGGAAAGCCCCAGTTCCAGATCAGTCCCAGCATCATCGTCAGCGCGCCAACGGCGAAGAGTCCCGCGAGCCGATCGGTCAGTGCGCGATCGGTGCGCGAAATCCAGCGTCCGGCGAACGTGCCGAGCATCATCGTGCCAATCGCTGGCAGCGTGCTCAGGAGACCTTCAGGGTCCCACGTCTTGCTACCGCTCCATAGGTGATTCGCACCAAGCACTGTGCGATCGAGCCAGGCGCTGAGCAGTTGCGCCGGCTTGTCGGCAACAAAACGCCCGGCGATCCCCGTGTCCGGCACCGGCACCAGCGTCATCAGCGCCCAATAGCCAAACAAGAGGACACTAACGATCGCGAGTTGCTGCTTCCACGTCGTACGTAACGTGAGCAGCGCTCCGCACAGGTACGCCAAGGCGATCCGCTGCAGCACACCGAGAAAGCGCAGATGCTCCGCCCGATGCAGCACGCGGTCGAGAAACGACGGGTCAGGATTGCCGTCGATCGGTGTCCATGTGAAAAACGGAAAGGCCGCCAGCAACGAGCCAAAAAGGAAGATCAGCGCACCACGGCGCAGTACTTGTCGCAGGATGGCGCCTTCATCGTCACCGCGCGCCCGACGCGCCCGGAGCGAGAGCTCGGTGGTGATGCCGACGATGAACAAAAAGAACGGAAAAATGAGATCGGTCGGCGTCCATCCATTCCATGCGGCATGTTCAAGTGGCGGATAGATCGCACTCCACGTGCCGGGATTGTTGACCAGCAGCATACCCGCGACGGTCATGCCGCGAAATACGTCGAGCGACAGGAGCCGCTCCGGTCGTGCGTTCACCGCGTCGTCTCGTTCGCCGACACTTTCCACCCGCTGGAATCGCAGGCGACGACGATCTCGCGTGTTGGAGACACCGTGCCGTGCGTGGCGTTACCAACGTAGTGTCCACCCAACGTGACAGTGACCGTGTCGCCGGTCGCCGAGGCGCGCTTCCCGTGATACACCACGAGCATCGACGCGTACGGACCATCGCCTTCGAGTTTTGCCCGCATCTTGCGCTGCGCGGCCGTGTCTGAGCTGTAGTAGAACGACGGTCCCTTGTCCTGCAGCACCTTGAATCCGTCCTCGGGCACGGCCGAATCCGTCCCGGCCGCTGAGAGAAACCGCTGCGGTGCAGGCGACGCATTCTTGATGTAGTCCCGCACGGCGATGCCCACCGGCGAGTCCCCGCGAGCGACACAGGCAACACCAGCGGCAGTGGCACCA
>JAYSVL010000501.1:0-11353 GCA_043718595.1 Gemmatimonadaceae bacterium | reverse complement strand
CCAGCCCAATCCCTGGGGTCAGCGGAAACGTGCCCGGCCGCGCGACCGCACCCAGTACGGCAAACGTCGGCGCTCGTGTCTCTTCGATCACCACCGATACATGTGGACTCGTCAGGATTCGTGCCGTGCGAAACCCGTCCTCGAGCTGTCGGCCGAGCTGTCCCGCGGTCAAGTTCGCGGCCTGCACGTCGTCCAGAAGCGGCACCGCAATCTTGCCGTCATCGCGCACGCGTACCTTGACGGACAGTTTTTCGTCCTCGCGCACCTTGACCGAGATGAGATCGCCGGGCGAGAGCACGGGCTCGATGGTTGCATTCGTATCACGATAAGTGTCGACCCATACATAGGTACCCTTCACCGAGGCGCAACCGGTGACGAGGCTGAGCAGTACAAACGACAGGAAGTAAAATCGTGTCATGCGTTAAGGTGCCTGTTGGAGAAGTTGCATCATTGCATGCTCGCGCTAACGCAGGGGCACAGCCATCGCGAGTGCCGCACCGAGATCACGCACGCGAATGATTTCTTCACGAGTATGCACGAATGTCAGGGCACTCACGTGCACGCGACCGAACAAGCGCTGCCGAAGCGTGAGATCGGCGGTTGTACTGGCAAACCGGATTTTCGGTCCCGACGAAGCGGTACTTCGCGTCTGCTGCAACACGATTGTCGCGTCGGTGGAGCGTGACATTGACCGTGAAGCGGTGAGTCCAATGGCGTTGTTGATCAAGACTTGCTCCTGCCCGAACGACGGCGCGGCGCGACGATCGACAAAGAAAGTGACGTACCCTCGCTTGAACGCGCGCTCCAGCGAAACATTCACCGCGGGAGTGACCACCGATGGCAGTCGCGTTTGCGCGACACGTGACACGCCACCGCTCGCGCGCACGGATACATGCGTGAGGCGAAGCGTTGGACCGATAACCAGTGACTGCAGGCGCGACGTCGGCTGGTTCACAGCCGCGCTCTGCGCCGAAGTAGTCTCGAGACGAAGATTGCCTTGCATTCTCGCGGACAGGCGACGAGCAAACGCCGTTTCCGTCGACCAGCCCGCACCGCCGACGAGTCCCGGTGCGTTGTAAGTCGATCGATTAGCGAACCCAGCAACCTCCATCGATGTCGCCGCGGATAAGCGCGTGGTCGCAGTCAGTCGCACATCGTCAAATCGAACACGAGCCGTTGGTGAGATGAACGCACTGCTCCCAGGAACGCCCTGTGCGCCACCTTGCGGTGGCGTCACACCCGGGGACGCTGCCCCCAACCCGCCACCACCTGCCGTGCTATTGACGATTTCCATCGCGAGTGCGGACCGGGTACCGATGGTCAGCGCCGCGGTCATGCGCGGACGCAGGCGACGCACGGCGGTCAGTCGCACGCCATACGCGTCGCGATCGAGGTCAGGAATCGCGCTTTGATACACACGCGCGTCTCCCGTGATGTTGAATCGCGTTCGACCCAGTCGAAATGCACTTTCCGTGACAATGCCGAGCGCATCCGTTCGGCCTGATACGTCGTTCAGCCGCAGGAGGCGAGGATTGGACTGATAGATCGAACCGGCTTCCAGCGCAACATGTAGACGCGCGTGCTGTTTCGAGAGACGCGCGGCAAGTTGCTCCGCATTCGCGGGCGCGACTTGGGCTGCACTCGTTGCCGTCGGTGATACCAACGCGCAGGCCAAGCACACCCATCGCAAAGTGCGGCAGGCAAACTCATCGGCGAAGCGCGGAGGCAACGACGTCACGCGGAAGGGAGGTTGCAAATGAACTGACAGGCTGATGAAGGAATCGGCACGGCACGGCAGCGCGTCTGCGGCCACGCCCATTGCCGCGCTGACGTGCTGTGCGTGGCCCGAGGTCGTATGGTCTGACGAGTGGTGCCATAACTTCGATACCTGCAATCCCCGTACCGCGGCGTTGATCTACACTACACCCACGCCAACGGTGCCCGGCTTGTGACTAGCTGGAAGCGCAGACGTCAGTTTCTTTATGCGCATGACTCACATCACAGTTCGTCTTCGGAGCAAAACCACCGCCGCCGCGGTCTTGTTGATGGTGGCGTGCAGCGTGTTGATCGCCAAGCCACGAACTGATCTTCGGGTGGTGTTGGGGCGCGCCGGCCGCGCCGTCGCCTACAGCGCCTCGTCGGTCCTGAGCGACGCACCGAATACCGCGTCGGCAGCTCGTGTCGTCGCGCAGACCGGTGTCGTGACGCTCAGTGTAACGCCCGCGGTGACCTTCCCAATCTCTCCGCTCATCTACGGCGCGAACTTTCTCACCGATGATGTGCAGGACGAAGGATCCGCCGGGTCGGCGCCATGGTATGGCGCTCGCCTTCCCGCGGGGCTGACGCTCAATCGCGTTGGTGGAAACCGGTTGTCGGCGTACAACTGGCGCGTGAATGCGTCGAACGCAGGCCGCGACTACCGATATCAGAACGACCGTTATCTCGGCGAATCGTCAGAGGCCGGTGCGGCGATGCGCTCGCGCTTTGAGGCAGCACGCGCGCGCGGCGCCGCCACGCTGATGACGGTGCCGATGCTGCCATTCGTCGCGGCCAATGCGGATGGCGTGCCGCTGGACACGTCGGAGTTAACGGCCGACTTGCGGCTGGCAAAACACTTCGTGCCCAACCGTGCGACGCGCGGGGCGTATGATCTGCCAAACACCGTGTACCAAGACGAGTTCGTGAAATGGCTGGACGGAACGGCCAGCAAACGAACGCGCACCGGTGTCGTTGGCGGTCCGTTGCTGATCAGTCTGGACAATGAACCCGATCTCTGGCATGACACGCATCAGGAAGTCATGTCGCGCATCAGTGGACGCCCCGCCGTACAAACGTACGATGGCTTCATTGCCACCTCACTCGACTATGCGCGCGCGATCAAGCGGCAGGTGCCGAGCGCCCTGATCTTCGGTCCAGCGGTCGCTACGTACGCCGGGATCGCATCACTTGGTCGGTACCCGGTACCAGATCCCAAGCACGGCACGCGCACATTCCTCGAGTACTATCTGGAGCGTATGCGCGCCGCGGAAACGCAAGGCGCGCCGCGCTTGCTTGATGTGCTTGATGTGCATTGGTATCCGGCGACGGGCACCGCCGGCGGCGAGATCACCAATGACTTCGCGCCGCAGACAGCCGAGATGATCGAGAAGCGGCTGCAGGCACCGCGCTCACTCTGGGATCCGTCGTACGACGAGGGTAGCTGGGTCAACAAAACGGCGTGGGGACCGATCGCGTTGCTTCCGCGACTGCGTCGCATGATTGCCCAGTTCTATCCCGGGACGAAGATCGCCATCACGGAGTACTACTACGGTCGTGGTGGTGACATTTCCGGTGGACTCGCGCAAGCGGACGTGTTGGGTGTGTTCGGTCGGGAAGGTGTGTTCGCTGCAGCATTCTGGCCGCAAGCGGGCGTGTGGAGTGCGCCGTATCTGGGTAGTGGCGCACGCGCCTACGCTTACGTGTTTGGCGCCTTTCGTCTGTTTCGCAACTACGACGGCGCCGGCGCGACGTTCGGCGATACGGGCGTACAGGCCACGACGTCGCATCCGGTGCTGACCTCCGTCTACGCGAGCCGCGATGCGGCTGGTCGCCTTGTGCTCGTTGTCCTGAACAAGTCCACCGAGTCGATTAAAGCGAAGTTGACGATCGCGGGAATCGCGCCACGCGCGGCCTTGATGTGGACCCTGCAGGATGGCGCGCCGGTTCCCACCAAGCAGCCGGATCTCCGCGCTGACGACGGTATGCCGTTGACTGTGGTGCTGCCACCAATGAGCGCGTCTACGCTCGTGGTAACACCGTAGCTTATTCGGCGTCCACGCGCGCCGCGCGCGATCGCACAATGGTTGGTGCGGGGCTGACAATGCTCTGCGGTGGCACGGATTCCATCAGCACAGAGTTCGCCACGATCTTCGTGCCGCGGCCTACCCGAATCGGCCCGAGCAAGGCGGCGCCCGGACCAACATGCACGTGATCGTCAAGCCACGGTGCACCGGAGACACCGTCCTCCGCTCGCATGCTGACGCCGAGCGTGACATGCTGAAAGAGAATGCAGCCGCGACCAACGCGCGCTTCGCCGCTAACAACCAAACCGACACCGTGCACCAGCACCACGCCCGGTGCCAGGTCGGCATCCCAGTGCACGTCGGCTCCGTACATGTGACGCATGAGTCGCGCGAGCAGCATGGCGAACGGCGTGAGGCGGAGCGAGCGCGCGAGCCGCATCAGGCGATAGACAACCATCATCTGAAAGCCAATGCGTCGGGCGAGGTCAAACAGCAGCGGAGATGATCGGCGCGCTGCGCCTTGATACTTCGCATCCGACTCAACGAGCGCGGCATGGTCAGCGCGAATGTCCGCGCAGCACTTCGCGAACCGACCCACGATGCCGACAGACGCAGCCGGTGTACGGTTCAGGAAGAGTCCAAGTGCCGACATCGACCGGCGTACAGAGCCGTAGTGCGCGCCGAGTCCTGCGAAGTATTGCGCCCCGTAGGCGAAGGTCGCGCCGGCAATAGCAACGCGACCCATACCCACTGCATCGAAGGCGCGTCCGGCTGTCATCGCCAACGCCGCTGCGCCGTCACCAACAAAGGGGACCAACGCACACGTGAGCATTACGGGTCGCGAGAATCGATTGACTTCGAACAGAAAGCGCCACGGGTTCGCCGACAGAAGCTCGGGATGCTTCGCGGATACGCGTGCATCGGCGTCTCCGTATGCTCGGCTGCGACGACGCCACGCGCGCTCGTTCGAGTGCTCCGAGTGGTGGACGGCGGCGGCCGCGTCGGACGTGATGAGGCGAATGCCTGCCGCAGCGAACCGCAGCCCAAGCTCGGCGTCTTCTGACAGGCGGAACTCCGGATCAAATCCACCGACTCGTACGTAGTCGTCGCGGCGGAACGACACGTTGCCCGAGTACAGCGCGCTGCCCGGCACCGCCATTCCACTCTCGAATGCAGTCGCCCGGCGCGAGATTGCCGCGACATGAAATTTCTCGAAGAGCGGCAGCACAACGTCCGGGGGAGTGAGCAAACGGCCGAGCACAACCACGGACTCGGCGTCACCGTGCGCCGCGCAATGACTGGCCACGAAGTCGGCGCCAACGCGCATGTCGTCATCGACGGAAATGATCAACGGCGCGCGCGCATGTGTAATGCCCAAATGACGCGAGGCTGCTGGCCCAGCGTTGTGCTGCGCGAGCACGGTGAGTTGCCATGGAAACGACTCGGCTGCGAGCAGCGGCTCAATGGGCGGCGACGAGCCGTCATCGATGACGATGACCTCGAACACGTCGGCGGCGAGCGACTGCCGTGCGAGGTCGTCGAGGAGCCGAGGCAGGCGTTGCGAACCGTTGAACGTGGCGATGACGACGCTGGCGCGCAGGAGCGGTGCATCTCCGTTATTGCGCACGACAATGCTCGGCATGTTCAACGTGCGGCCGCCGGCGCGGGCGGGCGCAAGGAGCGTATCAGCGACAGGCCGCCACGCACGTCGATCGCGCCAGAGGAGAGTACGATCACCACATAGACGACCAGCGCGATGATCGACCGCATGATGCCAATTGACAGGAATTGATGATGGATGAGCACGGCCATCGCCGCAGCAAGGAATGACACGCCGAGCATGCGGAGCAGCCGACGATCCACGGCGCGTTCGCCAAGGAGCCAGAGCATCGCGACTACCGCATAGGTCTCCGTCACGAGAAGCGCGGTTGCTGCTGCGCGACCGGCGCCGCCGTCACCATAGAGTGCGAGGAATCGAGGCACCAGCAAGAGGTTGAGCGCAGGAGAAATGGCCATGCCACCAAGCGACACGGCCGTTACCGCCCAGCCTCGCTCAAGGCGAATGAGAATGCTGCTGAAGATGATGGCGGCGTAGGTGAGGATGAACGTTGGCGCCAGAATCCGCAGCGCCGCGACCGTTGGTTCGTACGTTTGGCCGAACAGCAGGATGACGATTTCGTGCGCAAAGAGATAGAAAAACAGCGACGTGGGGATCGCGATCGCGAGCACGAATTCATTGGCACGCCGCGCCAGCAACATCACGTCATCGCTGGTGCGTTCCGCCGCCCGCGCTGCCAGCGGCAATAGCACCCAGCCGATCACCGGTGATAACATGAGCGAGAGCCCGCCCAGCGTTGACGCGGCGCCGTACCAGCCAACTTCGTGCTCTGGCGCCAGGAATGACATGATGCTGGTGTCGATGCGCGCATAAATGGTTTGCGCCATGCCGGTCACGTAGAACGGTAGACCGCCGGTGAGGGCCACCCATGTCGCTGCGCGATCGACTCGTAATTTGAGCGCGACATGCTTTCGGGCGAGTATGACCAAGGCCACGGCGCGGAACATCTCGGTGGCGATAATGGCGATGCCGGCACCCCGAGTGCCAAACCCGAAGACGAGCGCGCCGATGATACCGCCCGCCCAGAGCAGTTTTGCTGCGAGGTTGACCACCGAGAGCTCGTTGACCGTGCCGCCCGCGTGCAGCATGGCAACCAACAGCGCATTGGTGTTGAAGAAGATCTGCGCGACGCCGAGCAACACAACCAGCCACACCACATCGCGCGATTTTCCGGCCAGCGTCAAGGCAACGATGGCGATCACCATGATTGCCGCATTCAGCGCCAGGCTGGTGATCAGGGTGCCGCCGAAGAACTCGGACGCATGCGCCGGGCGGAGTGGTACCTCTTTGCGAATGTAGGTGTCGAGACCGAGTGTGGCGAACACGAAAATCGTTGTCGTGAACGCGTCGGCGAACTGAAAGTGGCCGAACTGCACTGGGCCAAGGACGCGCGGCAAGGCGATGCGCACGCCAAGGGCAATGACCCAGGATCCGACCAAGGACAGGCCGAGCTTCCCGGCAATGCGCAATGATCGCTGCGCGTCGCGCGCAAGGGCCTGATCGCCCGACACGGCTGGGCCTGCGCTCATGCGCCTGTCGACGCCCGGAACGGCATGCGCGCCGGGCCGGACCACTCGCGCACCAAGAGCCTGGCGTCAGTTGCGACGAATCGGACTGATGCGGAGAGGACACACTTTGTACGCAAACGACCGAGTCGGATCGTCACAACAACTGTTGCATCATCGCAACACATCTCCCAGTCCTCGGTGTTTCACACCAGCCAGTTATCTTCGCCGAAACGCATGCTCTGGCTTGAGTTGCGATCACAGGAACGGCGAGTTCGATCCGCAAATGTTAAGGCACGTATTGTGCCGTATCCACAGTAAAGTTGCATGGACTCACCGCAATATTGCGGCGTCCCTCTCGTGAGCACAACGACGTCGTTGTGCCGAGCGATTCAGTCCACACCTGCGATGAAGAACCTAAAGCTCGAGACTTCGCCGCGCCACGCGGCCGTGCTGCCCCACGATTGTGATCTGTTCGTCATGCGGCGAAGTCGCCCATGACCCATTTCGCGAATGGCCTAAAGCGGCGCAAGGCGCAGTCGGCCGCGCATCCGGCTGGATCAGGCCCTGCCGACGACAAAACGCGGCGCTCTGGTCTGCGCTTCAGTGTCTACACGGCACCCGCACAAGAGCCCGGGGGGGTTTTCATCTCCGGCGCGTACCGAGCCACCGTGCCGCCCCGCACCGTGCTGCAGCACAGCGCCGGTCGCAACCGCCGCCAGCACGCCCTCCACGCGTCGGTTCGCGTGGCCACGCTGGTGACGCTCGACTCGATCGGCGTCGCGCTTGGCGTCCTTGTGCTACGCGCCGCTTTCCCATTGCTGCGTGGTCCCGGGATGCTCGGCTGGCAGCAGCTGGAACGCTGGGCGACCCTGCCGATCTTTCCGATGGTCGCAGCCGTTTGCACCGGACTACTGCTGGTCGGGTCGTACAAGGGTGGGGATCCGCGGCGCGATGCCAATCGCATCGCTTCGGGCGTCGCCCTCGGCCTCCTGATTCAGTTGTGGCCGTGGCTATGGAGCAATGTTGCGTTCGTCGCTCCCTTTGGCCTGTTGTGCGCCGCCACGTTCATCGCCGTGCTGGTGTTGATGCGCTGGTGGGCCGACCGAATTCTCAAGCGCACGGGGATTTCGTCGCCGGAGTCCTTCGCGACGTTACTCATCGGCAGCGCCAGCGACATCGGCATGGCCAAGCAGGCCGCGCTCTTCGATGGTCGACACTCCATGCACCCGGTCGCCGCACTCGATCCGACGTTGCGCGGTGTGTCGCCGGGAGACGGCAACGACTGCTACTCGCTTGATGAACTGCCGACAGTGATCGCGTCCTACGGGATCGATAGCATCGTGTTGTGCGGTCAGATCGATGACGCTGCGTTGCGACACATCATGGTGTCGTCAGAAGCGGCTGGCTGCAGTGTCATGTCGGCGTCGCGCGTGTTCCTGCTTGCGAGTCTGACACCGGCTGTGCGTTGGCACGATGGTGTCCCGATGATTGAGCTCACCCGACCCGGACTACACGGCAGAGACCTAGTCTTAAAGCGCTTGCTCGACCTTGCGTCGGCCGGCGCCGCAATCGCAGTGGCATCACCCGTGCTCGCTGTGGTTGCGCTCCTCGTGCGCCTGACGTCCCCCGGTCCGGTGATTTTCCGTCAGCAGCGTGTTGGCTACGCTGGCAAGACGTTTACAATCTTCAAGTTTCGCACGATGTACGTGGACGCCGAAGCTCGACTGGCGGCAGTGAAGTCGAACAGTGTGTATCAGGATGGCAAGCTGTTTAAGATCGCCAACGATCCACGTATCACCCCGCTGGGACGCTGGCTTCGCAAGTTGAGCATCGACGAGCTTCCGCAGTTCTTCAACGTCCTCGCGGGCGACATGTCGCTGGTTGGCCCGCGTCCGCCGCTGCCGCGCGAAGTGGCGTTGTACGAGGACGAGGAATTCATTCGGTTTGGCATGAAACCCGGTATCACCGGTCCATGGCAAGTGAGCGGCCGCAATCGGATCACATCGTTCGCCGACGTGTTGCGCATTGAGTCAGCGTACTTCAGTGGGTGGACCATTTGGCGCGATTTCCACATCATCGCGCGCACGGTACCGGCGGTCCTCAAGATGGACGGCGCACACTAGTCGCCTCGTGCGCTAGCGAGACAGCCCGAACAGTCGTGCGACGCTCGCTGCGTACGACTCGACCTGCAGTGTCGCGACCGCGTACGCGCGATTACGAGCGCCGTATCGTGCGCGCGCCTCGCCATCGTTCCACAGTGTTGTGATAGCGTGGCGCAGCGCAGCCACATCGCCAACCGGAACGACGATTCCAGACTCGCCCTCATGCACGTAGTCACGCGTGCCAGGTGACGACGTCGCGATGATCGCTTTTCCCATACTCATCCCTTCGCAGATCGACGTCACACCAGCGGCGTACGTGACGTCGCGCACCGGCACCACGACCAAGCGCGCGCGATGGTATCGCTCCCGTAACTCCCGATACGACAAGCCGCCGGCTTCCACGGTGATGTTGGCCGACTGCCGGATGCTATCTGTAGCAGCGAAACCTGCGGTTGGTGACCAGCCTGATGCGACCACATGAATCGGGATCGACAAACCTTCGGCGGCGCGCTGCAGCGTCTCGTAATCTCGGCTCTCGCGTCCGCAGGCAAACACGTAGTCGGTCGCGACATCCCGTCGCGTATTCGTCGGGTCGGTAGTCAGCGCCGGGTCGTAGAACTTCGTGTCCGTCCACAACGGATGCTGATGCACGCGATCGATAGGCAATTTCAACTCATCAACCAACACACGGTATTGCTCGCGACTCAGGCAGATGAGTTGGTGCCACACCCGGTGCGGAATGAGGCGAAAGAGTACACGGCGCGACCGGGTGCCGCCATTGTGGATCACTGCTGTGATCCGACCAAGGTCACCAACGCCAACCATCATCATCGCGAATGGGATCGCTACGTCTTCGCCGGTGCAGTAAAAGCGCTCAAATTGACCACGGTGGAGGAAGCCAAGTGTTGCCAGACCGTGTTGGAGACTGATGCGGCGCGCGACACGCACCAGCGGATGCGTCGACATGCGCACATGAGAGAAATCCAGTCGCTCGGCGCGCAGCGCGTCCTGCAGTACCATGTACTCAGGCCGCGGAATGTCCCCACGCTTCGCTGCCGCCGCGACTCCCGGATCTTCGTCCTTTGCCAGCAGAATCAGAATACGCATGCCTGTGTGCGACTCGGTGAAAGCAAGCCTGTGCCTGGTGGTGGTCGGCGCGCGTGATGCCACGATGATAGCGATGTGCAGTGCAAGTCTGACGCCAACCATAATGCATCGCCAGCGAAATCGCGTGCACAAGTTGTGGTCGCGGTGACACGATCGCCGGGGCCAGCTGCGGCACCCGTCGGGCGACGTGCCCTGCCTGCGCTCACCGGCCTGCGGTTTCTGTCCTGGCTGGTCGCTGTCGGTCGAAGCGTTCTTCTATGCCATGTTTCCGCTCCTCGCGCTGCTCCTGGCGCGACTCTCCCAACGGAGATTGCTGTGGACCGGTGCGACCTGTTGGGTTGCATCAATGTCACTCGCCGCCTTGTACGTCTGGCGACGCCCGGATGCGGGTGCGGTCGCGAACGCGGCGCTCGATGCCACGTGGATCAACGGGGTGCGCTTCAATCCGCTGACGCATCTACCCGAGTTCACACTTGGCATGACGGTTGGGGTGTTGTTCTTGCGGCGCGCGCCGAGCGCGGCGCAGGTGCGAGGGATAGTGCCGGCTGTGTGCGTTGCGATCGTGCTGTTGTTGCTGGTGGGGCGACACATTCCCTACCCGATGGTACACAATGGTGTCCTTGGGCCCGTGATCGCGCTGCTGCTATGCGGCCTGGCCGCTGATGAGGGGTTGTTGCAACGCGCACTCGCGTCGCCGTTCATGCAGCTGCTCGGCGGTGCGTCGTTCGCGCTGTACGTGTTGCACGTGCCGCTTCTTGTCTGGTTCAAGAAGGGCACAGCTTTTTTGGGTGGCGACATGAGCACTTCATGGTGGCTGCCGATCGCTTACGTGCTCGCGTCGGTGCTCCTGGCCATCGGCGTATTCGAGTATGTCGAGGAGCCCGACGCGTCGCTGGATCCGTCGGGCTAGCGCTTCTTGATCTGCTTGATAGGAACTGATTGCACTGCGGATACGAACGGATACACAGCAGTTGAGAGGGATAGGAACTGATAGGGAACTGAAACTGACGGATTGGATCGTAGCACGAGCAGAGTGCCGGTGCGCGCAACGAGTCGACAGCATGGGCGTGCAATTCAAGGGTGTTTGAAGACGTTTGATAATTGTCGTATGCGTCCAAAGTTCGTAAAGTCTTCAATTACTTGATTTTCAGATTTTCAGATTTTCAGATTTTCAGATTTTCAGATTTTCAGATTTTCAGATTTTCAGATTTTCAGATTTTCAGATTTTCAGATTTT
>JAYSVL010000051.1:0-27406 GCA_043718595.1 Gemmatimonadaceae bacterium | reverse complement strand
AGCACACGCGGCCCGGTGAACGCGTGTGTCGGACACGCATCCAGGCACCGCGTACAGGTGCCACAATGATCGGCGGCAAACGGTGCGTCTGGAGTAAGCGCGACGTCGACAAATAGTGACGCAAGAAACAGGAACGACCCGTGGCGAGAGTTGATCAGCATGGTGTTCTTGCCAAACCAGCCAAGCCCCGCGCGTTGCGCAAGATCGCGTTCAAGCACTGGGCCCGAGTCCACATACGGACGCGCATGCACGGCGTGTCCAACGTCGCGTTCCAGCCACGCGTGTAACTCGCGCAACTTCGCACGCAGCACCTCATGGTAGTCGTCGCCGCGCGCGTATCGTGCTACTGGGCCAGTCGGCTCGCGACCGCCGTAGTTCATCGCCACCACCAACGCATGCGTTGCGCCAGCATGCGGACGTCGGGTATCTCGTCGCAGCTTGGCCCCGTCTCCGGCCATGTAGCCCATCGCGCCGTGGAGACCGTGTGCGATCCACGCGTCAAACGCGTCACGCGTGGCTGGCTCTCCCAGCGTCGCAATACCCGCCAGATCGAAGCCGAGTCCGTACGCTTGCGCTCTGAGTCGTTCGGAGAGCGCGTCTCGCTCGGCGGGCGTTTGCTCCGCGCCCACAGACATCAGGGCTGCTGACCAACCCAACGCGCAAATGCGATCACGTCGTCGACCGGTGGCACTGCGTCTTCTTCACCGTACGCCGTGTACATGCGCCAGCGGACGTATGTCGTCGCTGGCAGCGGCAGGAAAGGGAAGCGACGCAACCAGTGCCGATGCCGAAAACGCCAGGCCACGCGCAATAGATCAATGGCCAGCGCCGGACTGAGGAGCGCGCGCCAAGTGAGCGACATCACGAGCGAAGGCCATGACATGGCGCAATCTCGCCTCTGCACATCGTGTCGCGCTACCTTTGCTGCCCACCCCTCCTGTCGGCTCGCAGGCCGTCTACACGCGCTGTACGCCGCGCTCACATCAGCACGATAAACCATGCGCTTTGACGATTATCAGCAGCTCGCCGCACGCACCCTCGGCCGCGACCGCACACACGAACAACAACTCGCCAACGCGGCCCTCGGTCTCACCGGCGAGGCCGGTGAAGTCGCCGAGGTGATCAAGAAGCACCTGTTTCACGCTACGCCTCTCAATCAGGACGCGCTGGCGAAGGAGTTGGGTGACTGTCTCTGGTACATTGGTGCGTTCGCTACTGTGCTTGGCCTCTCGATGGACGACATCGCCGAACGGAACATCGAGAAACTGCGCAAGCGCTATCCCGCTGGGTTTGATACCGAACGCAGTCGCAATCGCACGGAGTGAGTCTAGCAGAACGATCGACCGTCCAACCCATCGGGGATGGCGAGACCCAGCGCATCCAGCACGCTCGGCATCACGTCTGACGTGCGCTGCGGTGCACGCGCGACATGCGCGTCCACCAGGAGTGGCACCAACATCTGATCGCGCAACAACGCACCATGCGTCGACACGTGGTGCACGGGTTCGAACCGCGAACGCAGGTCCCAACCATCGGCGGCCGAAAGTACAATGTCACCCGAACGAGGTGCGCTGCAGAGCGACTGGAGTTGCACGAGCGCATCGGGATACGGCGACGTCGCACAGACCACCCATGCGTCGGCGTCACTCAGGTTGCGATGTGATCCGCCAAGCAGGAGCGGGTCGCCGTCGTGCGCGTCGTAGGTCCAGCGCACGTCACACCCGTCGTGAGCGGAGCGACGGATGGTGGCCGCGCCTCGTGTGCCGTGCGTGACGCGAATGGCATCGGCCGACATCGCGACGGCTGCCAGATCAATCGCGTCGCGTGTCACAAGGGCGTCGTGCGTCGACTCCCATCGCGCGGTGTGTGTGGACCACCAGGTGCGGGTGCGTACGGATGGCTCGAGATACAGATGCGCCATCGCGTTACCACCCACCATCAACGCGACGTCGGCGTTTCTCGTGTAGAGGTGCGGATGCGCGAGGACGCGTAGTGCGCGCGACTCCAGCCAGCCGTGCAAGTCATCGTGGAATTGCACGGACTGGTGCCCGTGATCACTCACCACCCAGACGCGAAGTGTATCGCGCCAGCCACCGGCGGTCGCAATGCGCAGTGCATCAGCGATAGTCGCGTCAACGTCGGCGACTGCGGCGCGCACTTGCGCTGAGTGACTGCCAAACTTGTGCGCGAGTTTGTCCGGGCTGGTGATGGCTAACACGGAGAAGCGCGGTCGCGCGCGCGCGAAGTGCGACAAAAACTCCACGATCGCCGCATGCTCAGCGCGTCGCCACCCGTGCAAGTCCCCACGAAAGTGCGGAATAGCGGCACGCACCGTCCAGGCGATCGATCGTCCAACGTTGGCGACGCTCGCGCCGCGACCGATCATGCTCATGCCGGAGAGCGACGGACGCGCCAGTTCGAGTAATGTGGGTACAGTGGCGGCGATGTCATGATCGACATGCCAAATGTCGATGCCGGCGTAACTGCGCGCGTTTCCTGGAGACAGTCGTAGTGATCGCGCGCGGTCGTACCAGCGAAGTCCCGGCAGTCCCGCGAAGCCAGCGTGACGACCGGTGAGGAACGGCACGTAGGCCGGGCCCGTAACCGACGGGAAGGATGTGGTGACCGTGTGCAGACCGCCATGCTCGCGAAGCGCTGCCATTGCC
Source organism: Gemmatimonadaceae bacterium (assembly GCA_043718595.1). Classification (GTDB taxonomy): domain Bacteria; phylum Gemmatimonadota; class Gemmatimonadetes; order Gemmatimonadales; family Gemmatimonadaceae; genus Gemmatimonas. The sequence goes on along the minus strand of JAYSVL010000051.1, from coordinate 24,740 downwards.
GGCGTATGGCCGGCATCGAGTTCCTGCGCCAATACATCGGGCCGAACGCCATCGGCAACAACCAGCAGCAATCGCGAAGCAGGGTCTGTCGTCACGCCGCGCACATCGTCAAAGTCGTCGGCGGTGTGCCGCCCTCAGTGGCGTGTTCGGCAAACGGTTGCGTACTGTTCTGCCGGTTCGTTCTTCTGATGTCCCGTCGCCTGTCCCGTTCATTTTCCCCGAACCGCACACTCATGGTGAAGTTGCCTCGTCCAACGAAAGTCAAACGCGTCGCCTCGTCTCCGGCCGATGCTTCGCGCAAATCGCCACGCACCGTGACGGGGAAAAAGGCATCACCTGGCACACGCGCCAAGGCGGAGCACGCGTCGCTCGAAGGGCTGATGGAGCGTAACGAAGAGGGCCATCGCAAGGCGGGACGCGAGCCGGATACACATGCGCTGGTCTCCAGTGGCGCGCGCGCAACGCGCCGTGTCAATCGGTTGGTGGACCAGGACCTGCGTGACATGCCCATGCTCACGGAGGACGAAAAGCTGCTGCAGTCGCCGGGTGGTGACCAAGGCGCATTCACCAAGACAGATCCGTGGCGCGTGATGCGCATCACGTCGGAATTTGTGGAAGGCTTTGATGCGCTGGCCGAAATAACCAAAGGTGTGACCATCTTTGGTTCCGCGCGAACAGGGCCTGACGATCCACAATACGCGGCCGCGACCGAGACGGCGCGACTGCTGGCGCAGGCGGGTTTCTCGATCATCACTGGTGCAGGTCCCGGCATCATGGAGGCAGCAAACAAGGGGTGCAAAGACGGCGGAGGACATTCGGTTGGATGCAACATCGAACTGCCCTTTGAACAAGGGGCCAATCCGTACGTCGACACGCTGGTCAATTTCCGCTACTTCTTTGTTCGCAAAACGATGTTCATCAAGTACTCGAACGCGTTCATCATCTTTCCTGGAGGCTTTGGCACTCTTGATGAACTGTTTGAAGCACTCACGTTGATCCAGACAGGCAAGATATACCAGTTCCCCGTGGTGCTCTTCGGACGCCACTACTGGGCCGGTCTGGTGCGATGGATCAGTTCGCGACTGGCTGGCGAGGGGAAAATCTCTCCGGGCGATCTCGACTTGCTGTTTCTCACCGACGACCCGGCTGAGGCAGCCAGAGTGGTGATCGACGCGCACGCGGCGCAGGCGGCGCACGGACTGGCGCGCTAGTCTCCACTGGTGCAGTCGTACATATTCGTAGGACAAGTGCGCTCGGCCGGAAACGGCCGGGCGCGCAACTTTTTTCGGCGCAATCGTCCGGCTCTCCGGCGTCGCGTCCGGTCTTCAGCCGCCCCGATGCATGTTCGAAGCCTTGATCGCCCAGATGGCCCGTGAGGTTGAAAAGCTGTCGTTTGAGCTCAACGTCACCTTGCCCAACGAAATCCGGAAGGCCGTCGAACTCGGTGATCTGAAGGAGAACAGCGAGTACAAGTCGGCGCTCGAGCGGCAGCAGTTTGTGCAGGCGCGTCTCGGACAGCTCACGCAGCGCGTCACCAAACTCGCCAACATCGACATCGCGCAGATCGCGGTGGACAAAGCCGGACTTGGTTCGCGCGTAGTCGTGCAAGAGCAAGAGACGAACGTGCTGGAGACGTATGAACTGGTGTTTGGCGATGCCGGCGAATTGCAGGACGGACACGTGACGATGGCGTCGCCGATCGGGCTTGCGTTGCAGGGGAAGGGCATTGGCGACCAAACGATTTTCAAACTGCCGAAACGCATTCGTCGACTCACGATCGTCGAACTCACCACCATTCACGAACGCGACGCCGCTGATTTGAAGTGAGGCGTCGAGGAGTGTGCGCATGAAGAAAGCGGAGTACCTCGTGCGTGGTCCGGTGCCGCAGGACGTCATTGCCTGCGTCGACCTCGATCTCCCGGCACTCGCCGCAGATGAGGTGTTGATTGAGGTGCTCGCCGCGCCAATCAATCCATCCGACGTGCTCACGTTGACTGGTCAGTACGGGGCACTGCCTCCGTTGCCCGCAGTCGGCGGCAATGAGGGCGTTGGACGCATCGCGCAGATCGGCGTGAACGTGTCACGATTGACGATTGGACAGCGCGTGTTGCTTCCAGTTGGTGGCGGCACCTGGCGTACGCACATGCTGGCGAACGCTGCCAAAGTTGTGCCGTTACCGAATGTTGGTGATCTGTTGCAGCTCTCCATGCTAACGGTTAATCCGCCCACGGCCTGGTTGCTGTTGTCGGAGTTCGTTGGGCTCGAAGCTGGCGATTGGGTTATCCAGAACGCGGCCAACTCGGCCGTTGGCGGCTATCTCATGCAGGTGGCCAAACGACGTGGATTGCACACGGTGAACGTGGTGCGTCGTGAGACCGCCGTTGGCAGCGTTCGCGATGCGGGTGGTGACGTGGTGCTCGTAGATGGGCCGGATTTGGCCGAGCGCGTCGCTGCGGCGACGGGCAACGCGCGCATCAAACTTGGCATTGACGCGGTTGGGGGTACGGCGACGGAGCACATCGCGCAAAGCGTCGCCGTGAGCGGCACGGTGGTGAACTACGGCGCGATGAGTGGTAAAGCATGCACGATCGCACCGGCGTCCTTCGTTTTTCGAGACGTAACGCTGCGTGGTTTCTGGTTGGCCCACTGGTTTCGCACGGCGACCGTTGAAAAGCAACAAGTGCTGTACGCGACATTGGCACAACGTATCGCGGCTGGCGAGATGTCAACAAAGATCGCCGCGACGTACCCGCTCGAACGCATCAAAGAGGCCGTGGCGGCGGCTGCGGCGGGTGAGCGTGACGGCAAGATTGTGCTCACGCCAAATCCGGCGAGTTTGTAGACGTATCGGTCGTGAAGCGCTGCGCGCGCGAGACGCGAGACGAGTTACCGCGTGCGTTCGCGATGTACTTCGCGGAAGTAGGCCTCGAGATCGATCACCAGCGGCGAGAACGCGGCGACGGGGTGCCACACGAGCTGCGAGACGAGACGTTCTGCGATAGTGCTTGTGGGTGTCCAGCGATCGATCGTGCGTTTCTTTGCGTCGATGATCCAGTATTCGGGAACTGCTTCGCCCAAATAAAGGTCGCGCTTGGTGGTCAGATCGGTACGCCGGGTACTTGGCGACAATGACTCGACGGCCAGAACCAATTGGCTGCCCTCGGTGCCGGGTTGCAACGGGTCCGGATTGGGCGAGTTCGGTATGACAAACAGGTCAGGTTCGACCTGACCCCTGTCCGGCCAGCGAACTGCGGATGGCGCGAACATCGCATAGAGGCCGACGCGCTTGGCATACGGTGCCAAGAGCAAGTACAGCTCGCCAATCGCTCGCTGGTGCACGGGGATTGGGGCGGGCGTCACAAACAACACTCCGTCGATGACCTCGTAGCGGTTGCCATCGTCTGGCAACGCGTCGAGCATCTCGACCGTCCACGGCTTCTGCGAAGTCGACATACCCATACGGTACGCTCGGCTGGTGGCGTTGGGGAAGCGAACATACGCCGAGTATAGGCGACACTCGCGAAGCAGCATCACCGTTTCGTTGCACGCAGTATCACGTCAGCGCACGCACCGCGCGAGCCCATGCATCGCCTCCAACGGGTGCATGCTCAGCCAGCGAGTATGCCGCCGTCAAGCGCCAACGCGTGGCCAATCATGAAGGCTGCTGCCGACGAGCACAGGTACAGCGCACTCGCGGCCACCTCCTCGACCGTGCCCAGCCGGCCGAGCGGTACACGTGCGCGCAACTCGTCCACCGGGAGACCGGCGTCGAGCATCTGCTGCACCATTGGCGTCATGGTAAAACCCGGGCAGAGTGCATTGATGCGAATGCCCTTGCGCGCGTACTCGAGCGCGGCGGTCCGTGTGAGACCAACAACGCCATGTTTGCTCGCGGCGTACGCTGGGTGTCGCGGAAAGCCGTTGAGACCAGCTACGGATGCGACGTTCACGATGGCACCACCGTCGTTCAACAGCATGGCAGCGATCTCATGACGCAGGCAGCGCCAGACGCCGGTGAGGTTCACGTCAATCACGCGATCCCAATCTTCCGGCTGGTACTCCGCCGTGCGCACCTCTGGCCCGCCGATGCCGGCGGCGTTGATCGCGATATGCAACGCGCCATAGGCATCTCGCGCGCGAGCAACAGCGTTCGCTACATCGATGTCGTTTCGTACGTCCATCACGACCCCTACGGCACGACCTCCTGATGCCACGATCGCGTCGACCGTGTGTACAATAAGCGCGTCTTGTATGTCGGCGATGACGACGCACGCGCCCGCCGCCGCAAGCTGGAACGCCGCCGCACGACCAATCCCCGACGCGCCGCCGGTGATCAAGGCAACCCTATCCTGAAATTCTGACGGCATGTTGGCGCTCCTCAAATCATGTCGATGGAAAAGATGCGCGTCACGTCCGCATCGTACGCGTTGAGGTGCGCAGCCTGCTCGTCGTCGCTCCAGCCGAGTAGCGCGCCGACGAGTGGCGCAATGCGTTTCGCGACGCCGCGTCCATGGTCACGCGTTTCGAACGCGATGTGCGTCCGACGAATCAGCACGTCGGCTAGCGTGCACGCCATTTCGCGCTCTACCGCATGTGCGACTTCAGCGGTGACGTAGGGAAGATTGTCGACGAGTCGTCGTGCGAGGGACGCATCGCGTTGCGCGTAGCTCCAGACGTTGCGCCACCGACTGCCATAGGCGAGTGCCAATCGTTCGCCCACCGCAGAATCGTGCACGGTCATGCCGGCATCGTGCACCACACTCTCGCGCGACGTCACGTCGCCACCCGGCAATGGCGTCGTCGTGCTTGGCTGCATCACAGCACTGGGCGCTGGTACGCAGCCACGCGCTCGCAATGCACGCGTCACATGAGACAGGACATCGCCGGCCATCGCGCGATACGTCGTCAGTTTTCCACCGGTCACACTGACAAGGCCATCCGCACTTTCGGTAATCGCGTGTTCACGACTCGCCGCGTGCGCGTTGTCATGACCAGCGCGTGCGGCGGCGAGCGGGCGAATACCGGCCCACGCAGCGATCACGTCATCCAGTGTCAGCGATGCAAACGGAAAACACGCGTTCACTGTGCGTAACAGATAGGTGATCTCCTGCTCGGTGGCGCGGACGTCGTCAGGGCCGTTACGGGCTGCGCGTTCCGTGGTACCAATGATGGCGTGCACGCCGGCCGGCAGCACAAACACCACGCGTCCGTCAACCGGCGACACCAGCGTTACCGCGTCATTGTTGCCGAGCCGATGTCGTGCCACGGCGATATGCGCTCCGGCCGAACCCAGCACCTGACGGTCGCGTGATGCGCCAGTCAGCGCGCTGGTGGCGTCGCTCCACGGTCCTGTCGCATTCACCACCACGTGCGCTTGCACGTCGAACATGTTGCCCGACAATGTATCGCGCACGGTGACACCACGGAGACGCACATCGCCGTCGCGTCGATTGGTGCCCGTCACGTCGACATGATTCATCACCACGGCACCAGCTTCACGCGCCGCAATCGCATTCGCCAACGTGAGACGACTGTCATCGGTCGCGGCATCCCAGTAGCGCGCACCACCAACGAGCCCCTGCGCATTGAGTGCCGGTTCGCCAGCCAGCGTGCTCGCACTCGTCAGGCGCTGGTGCCGATGCACGTTGCGGAAGAGTGACAGGGCATCATAAAGCAACAGACCGGCGCCAAGTTTCCAGAGCGGCACACGCGCACCGCTATACACCGGCCACGTGAACGGGAGCGGACGAACCAGATGTGGCGCCAACGCCAACAGCACCTGGCGTTCACGACTTGATTCGAAGACCAGCGCGAGATGTCCGTGCTCGAGGTAGCGCACGCCGCCGTGCACAAGTCGCGAGGAGCGACTGGACGTGCCACTGGCGAAGTCGTCGCGTTCAATGAGTGCGGTGCGCCAGCCAGCGAGTGCGGCCTCGCGTGCCACGCCCGCGCCGGTAATCCCGCCACCGATCACCACCACGTCAAATACCTCAGCCGCCAATTGATGCAGCATGGCATCGCGCGCAGCGACCGCGATCGGACCGCGCGTCGCGAGTCGTTCAGCGGTGGTTCCGGGCGGCACGTCGGGTATCGATGTAGGTGGCGTGAGTGACATTGTCGCAGAGATGCGTCAAGACCACCGCCAGCGCCAGTAGTCGACGTGCCGCCGCGCCGATTCCGTCCTGCTCGGCCGCCCTGGCGTTAACTTTCGACATGCCACCTTCTGGGAACGGCCGTCGCGTCGCCATTGTCGCCGGAGTGCGCACTCCATTCGCTCGCGCTGGCACCGCACTGAAAGACCTGACCGCGATTGATCTTGGGCGGGCCGCCGTTGCCGAACTTGTGCAACGCACCAATCTCGACGGATCGCTGGTGGACTTGCTCGTCTTCGGTACCGTTGTGCCGTCCGTGACCGCGCCAAACATTGCCCGCGAAGTGTCGCTGCTGCCGCACTTCCCGAAAACGCTGCAGGCGTTCACCGTGGGTCGCGCCTGTGCGTCGGCCAATCAGGCCATCACCGACGCGGCGGACCAGATCATGCTGGGTCATGCGCATATCGCGATCGCCGGCGGTGCAGAATCACTGTCGCAAGTGCCGATCTTGCATTCACGCGGCATGAGCGATGTGCTCGTCGCCGCGTCAAAGGCGAAGTCGATCACGCAACGGGTGGCCACGATCGCCAGGCTGCGCCCGCGAGACTTTGTCCCGATCACGCCGGCCATTTCGGAGCCAAGTACCGGCGAAACGATGGGGCAGTCGGCAGACAAGATGGCCAAGATCAATGGCATCTCGCGCGAAGACCAGGATTGGTTTGCGCTGCGTTCGCATCGCAATGCCGCGCAGGGCACCACTGACGGTCGTCTCACGGCGGAAATCGTGCCTGTTCCGGCCCCACCAGCGTACGATATGCTGGCGCATGACAATGGAGTGCGGAGCGACAGCAGTTTCGAACAACTATCAGCACTGCGGCCGGCCTTTGACCGACTGTACGGTACCGTCACCGCGGGCAATGCGTCGCCACTCACCGACGGTGGCGCCGCCGTGCTGTTGATGTCCGAAGAGCGCGCACTTGCGCTCGGGTATGCGCCGCTCGCGTTCATCAAATCCTATGCGTACGCCGCCGTGGATCCGGGCGAACAGTTGCTACAAGCGCCGGTTATCGCGGCACCCATCGCACTTGTACGGGCAGGACTGACACTCGCGGATATGGATCTCGTGGAGATGCACGAAGCGTTTGCGGCGCAGGTGTTGAGCAATATTCAGGGGTTGGCGTCGTCGGCGTGGGCGGCAAGAGCGGGATTCGCGAAACCCACAGGAGAGATCGATCAAGCGCGATTGAACGTGATGGGTGGGTCGCTTTCCATTGGACATCCGTTTGGTGCTACCGGTGCACGTGTGTTAACGACGCTCTGCAACGAGCTCGCGCGACGCGGTGCACAGTTTGGCATGCTGACGGTCTGCGCCGCCGGCGGCATGGGTCACGCGATGATTGTGGAACGCACATGAGCGACACGCCCGATTCCGCAGCGTCATTCATTGCTCCACGTTTTGAGAACGCCACCGTCGGTTTGTCGATGATCATCGACGACGGCGTCGCCGTGATCACCTACGACCAGCCGTCGTCGACGGTCAACACGATCAACTCGCGTTTGGCGCCGGCGTTTGACGCCGTCTTCGATATCATCGAGAACGATCACACCATCGTTGCGGCTGTGTTATTCAGCGGGAAGCCCGACAACTGGATCGCCGGTGCCGACATTGACGAACTGGCGAACATCGAGTCGGCAGCCGATGGCGAGGCACTCTCGCGTAACGGACAGCGTGTGCTCAACAAACTCGCGGCACTCTCCAAACCTGTCGTCGCTGCCATTCACGGCGCTGCGCTTGGCGGCGGACTCGAGGTGGCCCTCGCCTGCAGTCATCGTATCTGCACCGATCATCCCAAAACGATGCTGGCCGTGCCGGAAGTGCAATTGGGGCTCATTCCCGGCGCTGGTGGCACGCAGCGGTTGCCCGCGATTGTGGGACTGCAAGCAGCACTCGACATGGTGCTGTCGGGCAAGAACGTGCGTGCACGCAAGGCACTGCAGATCGGACTGGTGCACGAGATGGTGCATCCGGCAATTCTGCGTACCGTCGCCATCGAACGCGCGCGTTCGCTCGCGCGAGGCGAGCCGTCACCAGCACGCGCCCGACGCCACGGTGCATCGACCGTCTTGCTGGAAGACAACGCACTCGGACGAATGCTGGTGTTCAAGCGCGCTCGCGATACGGTGCTCGCGAAAACGAAAGGACACTATCCGGCGCCGCTCGCGGCGCTCGACGCGATACAGAAGGGTGCAACCGACGGCTTTGACGCTGGGCTGTCGGAAGAAGCACGACACTTTGGCATCCTCGCCGTGTCCGCCGAATGTCGCGAGTTGGTCTACCTGTTCTTTGCCACCACGGCACTCAAAAAAGACACCGGACTCGCCGCCGATCAAACTGCGATCGCGCAACCGGTACGAAAGCTCGGCATTCTCGGCGCGGGATTCATGGGTGCGGGGATCGCGTCCGTCGCAGTGCAGGCGGGTTCGCTCGTGCGCATAAAAGACGCGTCGCTCGATCGGGTTGCTGCAGGTTGGCGTTCCGTGCGCGATGTGTTGCGACAACGCCAGCAACGACATCAGATCACGCGCCTGCACATGGACGACATGCTCTCGCAGTTCGGCGGCACGACAACATACGATGGATTCGCCAACGCCGAACTCGTCATCGAAGCAGTGTTTGAAGACATCACCGTCAAGCATCAGGTGTTGCGTGAGGTGGAACGCGCCGCACCGCGGGCCATCTTCGCCTCGAACACGAGCACCATCCCCATTGGCGAAATTGCCAGTGTCGCGGCGCATCCTGAAAATGTTGTCGGCATGCACTTTTTCAGCCCCGTGCACAAGATGCCGTTGCTTGAGGTCATCGTTACCGACACAACAAGCGCGACAACAACGGCGACTGCGGTGGCCTATGGACGCACGCTCGGTAAAACGGTAATCGTCGTCCGCGACGGACCCGGTTTTTTCGTCAATCGCATTCTGGCGCCGTACATCAATGAAAGTGGCCGCCTGATTGACGAAGGTGCGACCATCGACACGGTGGATGCGGCACTCACCCAGTTCGGTTTCCCCGTCGGACCGATCACCCTCCTCGACGAAGTGGGACTCGACATTGCCGGCAAGTCCGGCCCGATTATGGCAGCGGCGTTCGGTGCGCGCATGGAGCGCACGCCAACACTGCAGCGTGTGATCGACAGTGGTCGCCTCGGACGAAAATCGCGCAAGGGATTTTATCGGTACGACGAGAGCGGCAAGCGGCTTGGTGTCGACGAATCGATCTACGCGCTGACGCCCGCGGGCGCATCACGACACCAGCGTAGCGCGGACGAGATCCAGCGACGCACCGTCTTGCCGATGCTGAACGAAGCCGTTCGCTGTCTCGAGGAAGGCATCGTGCGTTCGGCACGCGACGGCGACATCGGTGCCGTATTTGGCATTGGCTTCCCGCCATTTCGCGGCGGACCGTTTCGCTACCTCGACGCGCTTGGTGCGGCATGGGTCGCAGCCGAGCTCGACGCACTGAATGCCATCCACCCCGGTCGATTTGTGCCGGCAACTCTGCTGCGCACCATGGCCGCGTCCGGTGCGCGTTTTCACGCAACAGCCACCGTAGCGACGGGAGCCACCCCTGCATGAGCATACCAACCAGCGCCCTGCATCCACGCCTCGAGGACATCGTCCAAGCTCTCCACCAGGCTCGGCGCGAGTTACACGAAACGCTGCGGTCGCTCACTGACGCGCAGCGCGCCGCGCAGCCGGTCGGTAACCGGTGGTCCGTCGCACAGATTGTCGAGCATCTCGCCATCGTGGAAGGTGGCGCCGGCCGCATGATCTCCAACCTGATCAAGGAGGCCGTGGCGACCGGCGAGCGTGAGACGGAAACGACGTCCGTACTGGCTTCGCTCGATCATTTCGGCATTGAGACGCCAACGGTGCGCATCGAAGCGCCGGAGCGCGTCCGGCCAAAAGAAGGGCTGACCGTTGAGGAGTCGCTGGCGCGACTCGATGCCACGCGGGACAAGCTGCTCAGCGTCATCACGAACGCGTCGGGCGTGCCGCTGGCGAAAGTGACAGCACCGCATCCCGCGCTCGGGCCGTTCAACGGGTATCAATGGATTGTCCTCATCGCACAGCACGAACGTCGCCACACGCGCCAGATCGAAGCGGTCGCCGCGTTGTCCGCATAATGGCACCGGATCGGGTATATTCAACGAGCGGTCCCGTGCTTCGGGTTCGCGGTTGTTGGTCTTGGCGCGCACGGACGGCGCCGCGTCGTCGCGCCTGATCCATCACGGAGCCGCATGTTTCGCACTTCGCTTCTGTATTTGTCGCGCCAGCAGGGCATCTTCAATTTTGTGCGCAACGTCGGCTTCGCCCGCAAGATGGCGTCGCGGTTTGTTGCCGGAGAAACGATCGACAGCGCGCTTGACGCCGTCGCTGCGCTGAATGCAAAAGGCATCAGCGCGTCACTCGATCTCCTCGGCGAGAGTGTGGCCAACGAGCAGGAAGCGCGCAACACCGGACGTCAGTATCTGGAACTGCTCGACAAGATTCAGGCGCGCAAACTCAATGCAAACGTCTCGGTCAAACTGACGGCACTCGGTCAGGATATCTCCGACCCACTTGGCGTTGAAGTCGTGCGCCAGGTGCTGGCGCGCGCAAAGCAATACGAATCGTTCGTGCGGCTGGACATGGAGTCCAGCGCGTATACCGATCGCACACTCGATACGTTCGAGCGGCAGCTCTATCCCGATTTTCGCGACAACGTTGGCGTTGTGCTGCAGAGTTCACTGCGTCGCACGCTCGGCGATGTCGACCGGTGCAATCGTCTGCAGTGTCGGGTGCGCATTTGTAAGGGCGCGTATCTCGAACCGCCCGACGTCGCCTTTCCCGACAAGGCCGATGTCGACAAGAACTATGTCGCCGCCATGCACCGGTTGATGGAACATGGACGTTATCCCGGCATCGCCACGCACGACGAACAGATCATCGCCGAAGCGCAGCGATTTGCCAAAGAGAAGGGCATTGTCGCTGATCGTTTTGAGTTCCAGATGTTGTACGGCGTGCGGCGTGACTTGCAGGAACGCATTGTCGCCGACGGCTATCGTATGCGCGTGTACGTCCCGTTTGGCACGCAGTGGTATCCGTATCTCATGCGTCGCCTTGCCGAACGACCAGCGAACCTCGCCTTCATGACGGGCAATATTCTCAAAGAAATGCTCGGTGGTTCGTCGTCAGCCAATTCCAACGCGCCGCGCAGTGACGCGCGCAACGGCACGCACTGAGTCACCACGGACAACACCTGCCCCCCGAACCGGATAAGGGGGACGAGCGCACCCTCGGTGGATACATGGCGGTCCACTCCCGTCCTGCAGCGTTCGAAGGCGTGGACGGCTTTTCCTATTCGGTGGACATCCTCACGGACACCACCGGAGACGCGGCGGCGCCGTGGGGCGCGTACTTGTTCTTCGTTAAATGGGGGCGCGGTGAGCCCGAAGTGCAGGGGCACATGGAGACCGAGTTTCTTGTGCGAGGCGACAGCGAAAGCGTCGTCCGCCATCAACTCGGCGCGATGCAACTGGCGACAGTGAAAGCGACGCTTGATGGGCTGCTGCGCGGTCATACAGCATGACGGGAGTCTCGCGCGAAGGCGTCGTGCTGCAGGGCACCGGCGGCGTTTGGCAAGTACGCACCGATACAGGGGAAACGTTCGGCGTATCACTGCGCGGTCGGCTCAAGCATGAAGCAGGACGTGATGGTCGGAATGATGCCGAGCGTGACTCCATGCGCCGCGTGGCCGCTCGCGATGACACGGCGCGTCCGCTGAAACTGGCAGTCGGTGATCGCGTGTCCATTTCGGGAGGAGCAGACGCGTCGTCGTGGGCGATCGACCTCATTCATCCGCGCACCAGTAAACTTGCGCGTCGTGCACCAGGTGGGGCGCGCGGTGAGCGCGTCGTCGTGGCGAATCTCGATCAGGTGTTGGTGGTGTTCGCCGCAGCGAGGCCAGAACCGCATCCACGCATGCTGGATCGTTTTCTTGTCATCGCCGAAGCGAATGGTCTCGCGGCGCGCATCATAGTCAACAAGTGTGAGCTCGTACCCGAGCGGGAGATCCGCGAACGATTCGCCGAGCACACGAACGCCGGATATCCGTTGCATCTGACAAGCGTGGCTGAGAGCATTGGACTTGACGCGCTACGCGACGAAGTGGTTGGCCGCAGTTCGGCGCTGAGCGGCCCGTCAGGTGTTGGAAAATCATCGTTGATGAATCGGCTCTTTCCGGGGCTCGATTTGCGCACAGCGGAAATCAGCGACAGCGTCAACAAGGGACGTCACACCACTGTTGGCGCCGTGCTGCATCCACTACCAGGGGCGGGCTTTGTTGCCGATACGCCAGGACTCCGCGAAGTAGGACTCTGGGGCATTGCGCCGCAAGAGATTGCGCACTGCTTTCCTGAACTTCGGGTTCTGCTTGGACATTGCCGGTTCGCCGACTGCAAGCACCTCGTCGAACCAGGGTGCGTGATTCGCGACGCCGTGCGCGAGGGCACCGTGAGCCGCGGGCGCTATGATAGCTTCATCAAACTGCGCGACGAGATTACTGACGGTTCGCAGGACCATTGGTAACAATGCGGCTCGAGACATCCACCATAGCCGGAAAGGCGTAGATGTCCGATTCCCTATGCCAACCTCTCTCCTCGCTTCCGCTCCCGGTAGATGGTCGTTCCACCCGCCGCTCACGGTGGACTGGACGTACGCCCATCGTCATGGCATCATCCGGGTGCGCGACCTGTTGCGACACCTCCTAACGACCCTGAGCTTGCCGCCAGCAATTCCTGAGCAAAGCGACGCCGAACTCGTGACCGCCATGTCACGCGGTGTTGAGCACGCGGCGGCGATGCTCTACGATCGACATAGCGACGTCATGTTCGGACTCGCGCTGCGTATGGTTGGCGAGAGTGCCGACGCCGAGGAGGTTGTGCTTGACGCGTTCGCGCAGGCATGGCGCGACGCGGATCGCTACGACGCCTCACGTGCCACCGCTGCTGGATGGCTCACCACCATTGTTCGCACACGTGCCCTCGACCTCATTCGTGCGCGCGGTCGGCGTGCGCGCATAACCGACCGTGCCGCATTGCAGCCCGATGACTCCAGTTCGATGGGGCGCCCATTGCCGCCGCCGGACCGCAGCGTGTTGCAAGCCGAGGAAGAAGACGCCATATCGTCGGCGCTTGGCGCGTTGCCCATGGCACAACGCAAGGCGATCGAGTTGGCATTCTACGAGGGCCTGACGCATCACGAAGTTGCCGAGCGCTTGCGTGAACCGCTGGGGACGATCAAGACGCGCATCCGGCTTGGCATGCAAAAGTTGCGCGACCTGCTGTCGGACATCGCACCGGAGCGCGTGACATGACGCCGCTCTCGCTGGACGAAATGCGCGATCTCGCGCCCGCCTACGTCATGGGCACGCTAAGCGCCGACGAACTCGCGGCCTTTGAGTTGACGCTGCTGCAGCCGACAGCGGCGCAGGCACTCGCGCCGGAGATCGAGGCGCTTCGCATGGCGATAGAGTTTATTGCGACGGAGCGATCGATCGCGCCACCGGCCGGGCTTCGCGAGCGTGTATTGGCGCGAATCGCGAGCGAAGAACAGGGCAATTCCGGGGCGCGTGGAGCGAAGGCCACACCGGTACGTCCGCTCATGTTCTCACCGGATGCGCCCCTTGCTGAGCCGCCCCCGGTCGTTCCCGAGAATACGACACACAGCGAGGTGAAAAACCCACCGGAACGTGTGTCTGGCGAAATCGTCATACCGATCACCTCCACGCGCGCCACGCGTACCCCGGCCGCCGGCGTACATCTGGTGCCGGTGCGCAGTCGCACGCCATGGTGGATTGCCGGTGCACTCGGTGCGGCGCTCGCAGCGTCGGCGATCTTTGCTGTCGATCTCAATAAGCGGCTGCGAAGCACCCAGGATGATTTCGCCGAATTGCAGCGCGTCGCGGCCAGCAGTACAACGAAGCTCGCGGAAAGCGAGGCAACACTGCGTTCCTTGCTTGAGGGCGGCAGCGACTTGGTGCTGGTGCGGCTGATCGCCAACGAATCTGCCGAACCCGGAATGCAAGTATTCTGGAACAAGAAGAAGGGCAGCGCCGTGGTGCTCGCGACGGGACTCAAGCCCGTCGCCAACGATCGCATTTATGTGCTCTGGATGATCAAAAGCGGCACTCCAGTCGCGGTCAGACTGTTCAACGTCGACGCCGATGGGCGCGCCGTGGTCTCCGGTGTACCCGTACCAACGAGCACTGAAGGTATCGAAGCGTTTGCTGTCACCGAGGAACCGGCAGGCGGATCGCCGCAGCCCACCATGACGCCATTCCTGGTCGGCGCCGTCCCGAAATCGTAAACTGGCGACCGACGACATTGCCGCACCGGCGCGCGACGGTCAACAGCAGTTAACGAAGAGTCGCGCGATGGTCAACAGCATGTGACGCAGAGTCGCGCGATAATCAACAGCATTTGACGCAGAGAAAAGGCCGAGGATCGCAAGGTTACGCCGAGGACATCAAGAAAAATTTGGCAGTCCTCCGCGAACTCTCCGGACCTCCGCCATCCTCCGCGTCAAATGCTGTTCGCTGTTGCAGTTAGGGAGACAGTCGACGCTTCACCCAAACGCCTGACTCGCGTTGGAAGCTGATCCGGTCATGCAGACGACTCGGACGCCCCTGCCAAAACTCCACGTCATCTGGCACGACACGAAACCCACCCCAATGCTCGGGCAGGGGCACCACCCCATCAGCAAAACGTTCGGCGTTGCGCGCCAGGTCACGCTCTAACACATCGCGCGACGCGAGCACGCTGCTCTGATGCGATGTGAACGCGCCCAGCTGACTCGATACGGGTCGTGAATGAAAATACGCCTCCGACGCAGCGCGACTCACCCGCTGCACCGCGCCGCAGACACGCACTTGCCGTTCAAGCTCGGGCCAGAAAAAGCAGAGTGACGCGTGTGGGTTGTCCGCAAGCTCGGCACCCTTGCGACTCCGGTAGTCCGTAAAAAACACAAACCCCCGTGCATCGGCTGCTTTCAGCAATACAATGCGCGCTGACGGATACGCGTCCGGTGTGGCGGTGGCCAGACACATCGCATTCGGCTCATTCACCTGCGCTGCCACCGCGTCGTCAAACCAGCGGGCAAACTGCACCATCGGATCGCTCGCCACGTCGCCCTCCGACAACGCCGCGCGACGATATTCGGTACGCATATCGGCGATAGACATCCTCACACCTCAATCAGCGGCAGTGCGGCGCGTGGGTACACATCCGGCACGCCGTCAAAGGGGTCGGTGTCCAGCGCAGAACCATCCGGTGTTTCGAGGACGAAGCCAGCATCTGCAATCATGCGCAGATCATCTCGCGCCGTCTGACCCTGCGTCGTCAGGTAGTCGCCAACAAAGATGGAGTTCGCTGCATACAGTCCCATCACCTGCATTGTCCGCAGGTGTACCTCGCGTCCACCGCTGATGCGAATCTCTTGCGTCGGCAAGAGCAAACGATACAACACGAGCATTCGCAGACACCGTCGCGGATCGAGCGCACGCACGTTGGCGAACGCGGTGCCCGGCACCGGGATGAGAAAGTTCACCGGGACACTCTTGACGTCCAGTTCGCGCAACGCGAGCGCCAGATCAATCACGTCGTCGTCACTCTCGCCCATGCCGAGGATGCCACCAGAACATGTTTTCATGCCGGCCGCCTTCACCGCCTGCACCGTACCGACGCGGTCGGCGAAGGTGTGTGTTCCCACCACCTTCGGCGTGAAGTTGGCGGAGGTGTTGAGGTTGTGATTGATCGTTTCGACACCAGCATCCTTGAGCCGCTGCACCTGCGTTGCGTTGAGCAATCCCAAACACGCGCAAATCTTGAGATCATGTTTCGCGCGTACGGCCTTCACCGCGTCAATCACTTTGCCGAACACCGTTTCACCAGGCGAGCGACCAGAAATCACCATGCACAGGGTACCGGCCTTGAGCTGTGTCGCGCGATCGGCCGCTTCCATGATCTTGTTCAGGGCCAACATCGGATACTTCTCGATCTCGGCCGACGAAATGCTCGACTGCGAACAGTAGTGACAGTCTTCGGGGCACAATCCGCTCTGTGCGTTGAGCAGAAAGTGCAGCCGCACGCGATTGCCCCACGCAGCGCGTCGCACACGATACGCCGCAGCCAGTTGATCGAGCAGCGCGTCGTCTGGCGCGCCGAGCACCGAGTGCGCCTCATCGCGCGTGAGGAGTTCCCCCGCTATCGAACGATTGGCGAGTTCGTGCCAGTAGGTTGCAGTGTGCACAGAGCGCATCGGTGGGAGAACTAATCAAGGAAGAGGGTGTCCGGCGCTGTGGGCACCGGTGGGTCGTAGCGTAACAACACATCCATGCCGTTGCGCGCTACAGCGGCGGCGAGCGCGTCGTGATCGGCTGGTTGCCCGAGCCAGGGAAAGCGGAAAATGGAGTGCGCTGGGAGTAACGACACCATTGCATCATAGTTAGTGGACACGGCCATGTCCGTCGCGCCTTCGCAATTGGCCGTCAATACAACACCACGCACCGTTACACCGGCCGCCTGCGCCACACGCAGCGTCAGCATGACATGATTGAGCACGCCCAGCTTGTTCCGCGCCACCAGCAGCAACTCGCAGTGCCATCGGGCAAAGAGATCGAGCATGGAGAACGTCGCGGTGATCGGCACCAGCAGCCCGCCCGCTCCCTCCACCACGAGCAGATCGCGATCGCGTGCGAGTGCATTGGCTGCCGCATCCAACTGCGTGAGATCGATCGAGACGCCAGCTCGCGACGCCGCAACCATCGGCGCCAGCGGTTCGCGAAAGGTGCACGGCCCAACCAAGCCCATCGCGTCCTCGCCGCCCGTGGCCCGATGGAGCTGCACCGCGTCCGACAACGCCGAGCCGCTCAACCCGTTGTCCACGCCAGTCTCGATCGGTTTGATCGCCGCGACACGAATCCCAAGCTGACGCGCCCGCGCCGCCAATGCCGTCGCGACTACCGTTTTGCCAACGCCAGTGTCCGTGCCGGTGATTGCCAGCCGAAGTGCCGCGGAATTCTGCACATCGCGATTCGGCCCCGAGCGATTCGGTGCCCCGAGATTCGGCGCATCGTGCGTGGGCGCAGTTCGATCAGTCATCAACCGGACCGCCACGGACGAATGCACGCGCACGTTCGCCATCAAGAAATCGCGCAATCACCGTGTAGACCTGCGACAACTCGTCGTTCGTCGTGCAGTATGGCGGCAGACAGTAGGCCACATTGCCAAGCGGGCGAATCAACACCCCTTCCTGCACGGCAAACTGCGCCAGCTCGCGTCCAATCTCGCTCAAGTAGCCCGCGGGTGAGTCCAACTCCACGGCCGCCACGGTGCCGATCTGTCGCGTGCCACGTACGCCGCGCGTGCCACGCAATGCTTCGAGATGTCGCGCGTGCGCCACTTCAAGGCGCACCCGATCATCGTCGCTGTCATCGTCAAACAACTCGAGCGATGCGAGGGCGGCGGCACAGGCAATTGGATTCGCCGTGAACGAATGGCCATGAAAAAATGTCTTCGCACGGTCGGAGCTGAGGAACGCGTCGAAGATCGTTTCGGTGGCCGCCGTCGCTGCCAACGGTAATGTGCCGCCGGTCAGTCCTTTCGCCATGCAGAGCAGGTCGGGCGCAACATCCGCCCGGTCGCAGGCGAACATCGGCCCTGTCCGACCAAACCCGGTGAGCACTTCATCGGCGATAAGGTGCACGCCAGCGGCGCGCGTGCGGTCGCGGATCTGTTGCAATACCCGTTCATCCCATACACGCATGCCGCCGGCGCCGAGGAGCAGCGGCTCCACGATGACGGCGGCCAGTTCGCTGCCACGCGTGCGCAGCAATGCGTCGAGCGCGTGAATCGTATCGCCCTCCGACGGATCTGGCAGCCGCGCCACCTCAAACAGCAGCGGCTCGTACATGTGCGTGAACACACCGCGCGCGCCCGCCGCCATCGCGCCAAACGTATCACCATGATACGCGTGCTCGAGTGCGGCAATCAGTCGTCGTGGCGCGCCGCGATTCGCGAACGATTGTACCGACAGCTTGATCGCGACTTCAACGGCGGTCGACCCGTTGTCCGAAAAAAAGATGCGCGACAATCCGCGCGGCAATCGCGCCACCAGTCCAGCCGCCAGTGCCGCCGCCGGCTCGTGCGTGAAGCCGGCAAACATCACCTGATCGAGCGTGCGCACCTGATCGCTGATCGCCTGCACAATGTCATCGTGACAATGACCGTGCGTCGTTACCCACCACGAGGAAATCGCATCAAGGATCGGTCGCTCATCGCGATCGTAGAGCCAGGCACCCTTCGCCCGCGCGATCGCGATCGGCAGTGACGCATCGAAGTGCTGCGTGTACGGGTGCCACACATGCGCCGCGTCCTGCAGTAACACGGGATCAGGCAACGCACTGAGATCGGCGCCGTCATCAGCAGCATCATCGCTTGTCATGCCATCGACGTCGGGGAATGCATCATCGCTGGCGTCGTCGTCGAACGAGCCTGTCATCACGACAGCCGGTGCATCGCGGCCAGCAAGTTCGCGGCTAGCGCATCGACGAGCTCGGGCGGATGCAGTGCCGACACCGATACGCGCAGTCGTGACGTGCCCGCTGGCACCGTCGGCGGGCGCACACCGCCAATCAGAAATCCGCGACGTCGCACTTCAGCAACGAGCGCCATCGTCCGTCCCGGATCGCCGATGAGGATCGGTAGGATATGACCATCTATCGCGCCAGGCACGTCACGTCCACCATCGCGCAGTCTGTCACGCAACTGCCGCGCCCGATCGCGCACCGCCTGTCGCCGCCACGGCTCGACCTGCGACACACGCAACGCCTCGAGTGTCGCCGCAGCCATCGCGGGAGGTGTACCGGTGGTGAAGATGAAGGAGCGTGCACGACTGGTTAACAAGTCAATCAACGTCTGCGTACCGCCAACAAAGGCACCCGCGGTGCCAAATGCTTTGCCAAGTGTCCCAACGACGACGTCAATGCGACCCGTCACGCCAAAGTGCTCAATCGCGCCCGCGCCAGACTCGCCAAGCACGCCGGTACCGTGCGCATCGTCCACGTACGTCCACGCGCCAAACCGCGCCGCGACGTCCACCAGTTGATCGAGCGGAAACAAGTCACCGTCCATCGAGAAAACCCCTTCCACCACAATCAGCGCGCGACGATAGCGCCCATCGTCGGCCGTGAGCATGGCCGCGAGTGCGGCCACATCGCCGTGCGGAAACACGCGCACCGTGGCACTCGACAGTCGACACCCATCCACCAGCGACGCGTGATTGAGCGCGTCACTGTAAATCACGTCACCCGTGGTGGCGAGCGCGGGAATCACGCCAATGTTCACCATGTATCCGGACGGGAAGAGCAGCGTTGCATCGACCGACTTAAAGCGCGCCAACTCCCGTTCGAGCGTTTCATGGATTGGATGATTGCCGGAGATCAACCGCGCCGCACCAGCGCCGGTCCCTTCCGCCTGCAACACGGCACTCGCCGCCCGCGCGACACGGTGGTCCGCCGCAAGCCCCAAATAATCGTTCGAGGCAAAATCAGCCACGCGATCGCCGTTGATTAACACCGTCCCCGCGCGACGCTGCTGGACCGCGCGCATGGAACGCTTAAGGCCAGCCGCGTGCAACGCGACCAGCTCCTCGTTCAGCGCGTCATCCATTGACGGACGTTCGTTCGCCAGCGACACGTTGCTCATGGTGCCCGCACGAGCGCCGCAAGCATGACCGCGCGCCCATCGTGCAGCTGAACGGTGAGTGGAACGGAGTCGCCCACTCGCAAGACGCGGGTCAGATCGATCAACATCACGTGCGTGCCACCGGGTTTCATCGTGAGCGTTGCGCCGGGTGCAAGCTGCAGCGCGGCTCGTTGGTCCATATGCGCAATATCGCCGTGCATCATCGTCTCGTGCGCCTCCGCGTGACGCGCCGCGCTCGATGCAAATCCGGCAATGTGCACCGCCGTCGTGTCCAGGTTCACGAGTGTGAGATACATACCACCCGTTGCGCCTGAATCTGCGGGACGAGCCCACGCCTCGTCGACGCGCAGTGGTCCAGCCAACGCCGCACTCGGCGACGCCGCACTCGGCAACGCCGCATTCGGCAACGCCGCATTCGGCAACGATGCAGCACGCTCACACCCAGCACTGAGCAGCATCGCCAGCATCACACATAGCGTCTTCACAAAAAGCGCTTGATGTCAGCCAGCATCGCTTCCCAGCCAATGCCAAACGGATATTGCGCCACGAGACGTCCCTTGCCGTCCACTAAAAACACCTGCGACGAGTGACTGACAAAGTACCCAGCCGGTTCTGTGCCACCGTCGTGATACGCCGTAATCCCGAACGCATCCTTCATCCGCGACGTGGTGATCGAATCACCGGACAGACCGACAAACGTTGAATCAAACTGCGCCGCGTATCGCTCGGCGATGGACGGCGTGTCTCGCTCTGGGTCTACCGTGACAAAATAGAAGCGAACCCGCGCTGCCTTGTCGCCCAACGCCTTCTTCACCCGCGTCCAGTCGGCAAGCGTTGTAGGGCACACGTCTGGACAATGCGTATAGCCAAAAAAGAACAGCTGCGGCACGCCGCGTACGGCGTCAGTGTGCACCGTCGCTCCATTGGCGCGTGTGAACTGGAACGCGGGCACCACCTTGGGCGGATCGAATTCAATGCCGTGAAATCCGCCCCTCGTCTCACAGCTCGCCAACGTTAGTGTGAGCAGCGCAGGCAGTGTCAATGCGCCGATCGCGAAACGCGACGCGCGACGGCCTACCGTCGCCGGCCCATGACAGACGATCGAATGCACCTGGGGTTTAGTTGTTGTGCCGAACATGCGCCAAATATGACCGGTCACTTCGGTGGCGTGCAGGGCCGCGTCGGCTTTGATTTCCGCACGATGTTGCAGCCACCAGCGCCCCACACCGTCACGACCACACCACTGGCGTCAAGCCCGGCGGCGCATCGTCGACGCTGGTTGCTGGCCACAGCGCTCTGCATTTCGGCGGTGGTCGCAGCGCACGTCGCGGACCGCTGGGCGTGGACCGCCATGCGTAACCCGCAAGTCTACGAACATGATTGGGGGCGATTGCTCCGTATGGTGGGGTATCTGCCAACCTGGATCATCATCGCCGTCGGCTGCTGGACGCACGATCGTCCTCGCGCAACGTGGCCGGATACCACATTGGCGGATACAACGTCGCCGGATACAACGTTGCCGGATACAACGCGGCCGCATACCACGTGGCCGTGGCGCGGCGGACTGCTCATCGCCGCGCCAGCACTCGGTGGAGCTGTTGCTGAGGTGCTCAAGCTCTGCTTCCGACGCCTGCGTCCCGATGCTGAACATTTTGGCTACGTGTTTCGCTCGTTCGACGACCATCCATTCGCAAATGGTGGCCTGGGCATGCCGAGCAGTCATACGCTCGTGGCATTTTCCGGAGCGGCCGCAATGGCCGCGGTGTTCCCGAAGGCGCGTTGGCTGTGGTTTGCGCTGGCCGCAGGGTGCGCACTCACACGGGTCATGACGGTCGCACACTTCCTCAGCGACGCCGTCGTCGCGGCCATAATCGGCACGATGATCGGCACGCTGCTGGCACCGGTGATGTTGTCGCGCGCACACGCACGCACCCAGTGATGCTCGACGTCATCGCACGACTGACGCTGTACGTCGGCGTGACAATGGCGCTGGGAGAGGCAGCGCTGCAGAACACACACGACATCGGCACGACGCACCATCACGTGCGCGACAGCAGGCGAGTCGTGCTTGTCGGTTGGTGCATCGCCGTACTGGGGGTGCTGTTGCTCCATGTCGCACAGGCGCGCGACATGGAGGTGTCATCGCTCAGCGAACTACGCACCGTTGTCACCCAGACCACGTGGGGCCGAGGATGGAGTGTGCTGGCGAGTGGTACACTGCTCGGCCTTGTCGTAACGGCGCTTGGCGGATCGCGCGTATTGCGTGCGGCGTGTGCGATTGCTGTTGGCGTGGCGATGGGTGGGCTCGGTCATGCTGCCGCCGATGAAACGTGGCCCTTCGTCGCGCGAGCGCTTGATGCATCGCACGTGCTGGCCAGCGGTGCCTGGATTGGCGGACTATTCCTGGTCATGCAGCGTCAACGGTCGAACAGCAGCACACCGCCGCGCGATGGCGACCGCGCATCATGGATGGCGCTGAGTCGCATGGCAACGATTGCCGCACCGGTGGTTGTGCTGAGCGGTATTGGCGCCGCATGGCGAAGACTCAGCGGCGCGACGTTGTCCACTGTGATCGCGAGCGACTACGGCCGTTTGCTCGCGGTCAAAGTTGCACTCGCCCTGGTCGTGCTTTGGTATGGATTCACACATCGTCGACGCGTGAAGTCCGGCGCGATACCGAGCGACGGTTCTGTCTCCGCAGAGTTGCTGTTCGCGCTCGCCATCTTTGCGACGACTGCGTTGCTTACGGGCACGTCGCCGCCGGGCGAGTAACTGATCGTAGGCCGGCAAGAGAATCGCCAAACAGCAAACAGCATTTGACGCGGAGGGCGAGCGGAGGACCGCAGGGTCGCGCGGAGTCTCGTCGCAACCATCGTACCTGTTCCATTTTCTTTTGAAGTAGAAGAGAATGGAAAAGAGCAGTCATTCTGAAAAGGTGAAAAGAGGAGTCATTGGCAACTACGAAGTCTTCATCAGTTCAGCTTTGAACCGCACCCTTATGAGCAGTAAGAGTGTCTCTTGCGTCTCCTCTGCGGACTCGGCGGACCTCCGCCAGCCCTCCGCGTCAATTGCCGTTGCTGTTGTTGTTTACTCAAGGCAGCGACGCCTACACGAACGCCGCCGAGCGGTGAAGCTCGGCGGCGTGAGCAAACCTGATGTACCGACTACCTGTTGTAGCGCTTGCGGAACTTGTCGACGCGGCCCTGTGTGTCGATCAGGCGCTGCGTGCCAGTGTAAAACGGGTGCGAGTCACTGGTGATTTCGAGCAGGATGAGCGGATATTCATGCCCGTCACTGAGGCGAATTTTCTGCTCGCTCGTCATCGTCGACCGGGTGATGATCATCTCGCCCGTGGACGAATCTTTGAACACCACCGGGTGGTACGGCGGGTGAATGCCTTCTTTCATCTGTCAGCTCCAGCATGCGCGTCCATTTCCGGCGGAGGCGCGTTGTTGAGGGCTCGGCCCCGAAGGTGCGTCGAGCGTAGCACGAATAAATGACGCATTTCGCTGTGCTGGTCAAGGCCCGGGCAACCAACGGGCGGAACTGACCTCTTGCACGGTGTTGCGAACAGTGTGACCACGGCAGACGTTATATGGTTGTTCGGTAGTGGACGAGCCGCTCGCTGCGCGCCGTTCAGCCAATCGCGGTTCAGGTCCCCTCGCACTCGGAGAAACACCCATGCTCAACTTCTGGCGCCGCTCGTTGGCGCTGGCTGCGCTGCTGGCCATTGCCGCACCACCAATGCGCGCCCAGCAGGCCGGAGGCACGCTCGCGGTCAAAGTTACCGACGCGGCCAACCAGCGGCCCGTCGAAGCCGCTCGCGTATTTCTGGTGGGCACGAGCATCGGCGGGCCAACCAATGCCGATGGCAGGGTGACGCTCTCTCGCGTCGCCGCCGGTGATTACACGGTACGCGTCCTGCGCGTGGGCTACGCCGAGCAGACCAAGAAGGCGACCATTGTGGCGGGTCAGTCGGTCAGTCTCGAGTTCGCCATCGTCGTAGCGGCTGTCAATCTGCAGCCGGTTGTGACCACTGCCACCGGCGAACAGCGTCGGGTCGAGATCGGCAACGCGACCGCGAATATTGACGCTGGCAAGGTCATGGAGGTGTCGCCGGTTAGCAGTCTAAGCGATCTGCTCAACTCGCGCGCGCCTGGCGTCACCGTCACCACTGGCACACAAACCGGTACCGGCTCGCGCATTCGGGTGCGTGGCATGAATTCGGTCAGTTTGTCCAACGAGCCGATCTGGATCATTGATGGCATTCGCATGACGAGCAACCGGGCTGACTTTAGCACTCCGACGGGCAACGGCGCTGGTACCAATACTGGCGGCAACAACGCCAGTCGCACCGGCGACCTCAATCCAGACGAGATTGAAAGCATCGAGGTCGTCAAAGGTCCGTCCGCGGCCACCTTGTATGGTACAGATGCTGCAAACGGCGTCATTCTAGTGACCACGAAGAAAGGTCGCGCTGGCGCGGCACGTTGGCTGATCACCGGTGAAGGTGGGGCAGTGACCGATCGCAACTACTATCCGGTTGCCGCAACAACGTGGGGCAAGCGGCCCGGTGAGACCGTGTCCTCGCGTGGCTTTTGCAACCTGCAGCGTGTCGGCACAGGCGAGTGCACCGCTGACTCAACGAGTTACCTCAACATCTTCGATCGCGCGGATTTGACTCCGATCGGCACGGGCAATCGCGGCAAGCTTGGCGTTCAGGTGTCTGGTGGTTCAGACGTGCTACGCTACTTCGTCAGCGCGGAGGACGAAAAGGAAATTGGCGTGCTTTCTTTGCCAGCGTTCGAACGCCGGCGTGTCGACTCGCTCGGCCTGCCGTTGCGCG
>JAYSVL010000006.1:0-8791 GCA_043718595.1 Gemmatimonadaceae bacterium | reverse complement strand
ACAGGCGTTGAGGCCGACGCCTCGTTTGACGCTCGCGTTGTTCGGTATCGCGTGCTGCGCGGTCGCCGTCCCCCGCGCGATGGCGAAGGCGCCGTTGCCGCAGACGCCGCCCGCCGTATCGCGAGAATTTCGTGGCGTGTGGGTCGCGACCGTCGGCAACATCGACTGGCCATCGTCGCGCACGTTGAGCACCGCTCAGCAGCAGGCGGAACTGCTCGCGATCCTCGATCGTGCGGCCGAGGTGCGGCTCAACGCCGTGGTGTTGCAAGTGCGACCCGGTGCCGACGCGCTGTATCAATCAGCGATCGAGCCGTGGTCGGAGTACTTGACGGGTGCTCAGGGAAGGGCCCCATCGCCGCTGTGGGATCCGCTCGCGTTCGCCGTGCGCGAGGCGCATGCGCGTCAGTTGGAATTGCACGCGTGGTTCAACCCGTATCGCGCGCAATACGGTGGTGCGCACTCACCGCTGGCGGCCAATCACATCGCACGCACCCATCCGTCGCTGGTGACGCGGTACGGCAGCTACTTGTGGATGGATCCCGGAGAGCGTGCGGTTCGCGATCGTACCATCGCTGTCGTGCTCGACGTCGTGAAGCGGTACGACGTCGACGGGGTGCATCTGGACGACTATTTCTATCCGTATCCTGAGCGCAGTCGTCGCGGTCGGCTGCTCCCGTTCAACGACAATCGCAGCTGGTCGCGTTACGCCAAAACGCGCGGCCCGCTGTCCCGCGCCGACTGGCGCCGACAGAATGTCGATGACTTGGTGCGCGCGCTTGGCACGCGCATCCATGCGATCAAACCGTGGGTCAAGTTTGGCATTAGCCCCTATGGCATTTGGCGCACTGGCTATCCGGCCGACGTACGCGGGTTCAGCTCCTACGACGGTCTCTTCGCCGACGCGCGCAAGTGGTTCAACGAGGGCTGGGTCGACTACTTCACACCGCAGCTGTACTGGCCGACGACGAAAGTGGGGCAGGCCTACCCGTCGTTGCTCGCGTGGTGGGCGGCGGAAAACACGCGCAAACGCCATCTCTGGCCGGGCAACTACACGTCGCGTGTCGGCGCCATCGGCGCTGGTGGTTTCCCGATCAGTGAGCTGGTCACGCAAATCGCCACGACGCGCGCGCAGTCGGGGGCGAGTGGCAACGTGCACTTCTCGATGAAGCCGTTCCTGCGCAATCAGGCTGGCATGAATGACGTCTTGACCAGCGGGCCCTACGCTGAGCTTGCCCTGGTGCCCGCGAGCCCCTGGCTTGACGTTGCGCTGCCAGGGGTGCCAACGCCGCATCTGGCGCTAGAGGATGGCAAGCGACACCTTGTCTTGTCGACGTCGGGCTCTGCAGATGAACGGGCGCGCGTCGGTGCGGCGGCCGTGCCTCGCCCGTGGCAATGGTTAGTGCGGTACCGCGGTGATTCTTCGTGGGTGACGATATTGCTCTCCGGCACGAGTGATCGCTGGATACTGCCGTCGTCGGCGTACGATGCCGACATCACGGTTTCGGCGATCAATCGTGCTGGCGTGGCGAGCGTCGCTGTGCCAGTGGCTACCGATGTGTCATCGTCTTCTCCTCCGTCACTCACCGGTCGAACGGCTCCATCGCATGAGCACTGAAATCCATCCGTTCTACTATCGTCAAACCATCGGCATTCGTATCACCGTTCGGCCAACCTATTTGCGCGAGCGTTCGAATCCGCTGCTCGAACAGTTCGTCTTCGCGTACCACATTCGCATCGAGAACATCGGCGCGCAGGCCGCGCAGCTCCGGACGAGGCGCTGGCTTATTCACGACGACAGCGTGGGTGACACGGTCGTCGAGGGAGAAGGCGTGGTCGGCGAGCAGCCATACTTGCTGCCTGGTCAGGTGCACGAATATCGATCGTTTTGCGTGCTCAAAGCGCCGACTGGCTGGATGGAAGGATCGTATCGCTTTGTCCGCGACGATGAATCGTCGTTTGAAGCACTGATCCCGCGGTTCGCTCTTGAAGCCAAGGGTCGAGCCGATACGCTCTCCTAGGCCCTCGCGCTACGCTGACAGCACGGCGGCTAACGGACGCACGATGCGGAACGGTTCGTACAGTGTGTGCAGCGTATCGTGCGACAAGAGATCGGACACAATCAGCGCGAGGAGCACAGCCAGCGCCGGTTCGGCGATCGGATCAAGCGCGCTCGCCTCTGCCGCAGGCGCGTCCTCGGCGGCCAGGCGTACCAGCAGCAGTAGCGGGCCAGCCACCGCATCCCGGGCATCGCTGCGTCCGCTCTGTTCGAGGATTGCGCCAAGTACACGGTCGGCGGCCACATAGTCAGTCCGCGCGCACACCTCGGCAAATCGCGTAACGACGGCGTCGTGCGCGCGCTCGTCGAGGCTCGCCAGTTGGACAAGGAATCGTCGCACGACAGCGGTCATGGGTCCGTACGGCAGGCGTCGTTCGTCAGGGACCTCATCAGCCATGGCGTCCCATCACCTGTGATTCCAACCCATTGCTGGCCCACGCGGCGCGTCGAGGCTTACATTTGACAGCAGTCCGCGCGATCCCCGCGTCGACGACACCGAGTCGAAGGTCAAGGTACAGGAATACATGAGTAAGCAGGACGCGATCGAACTGGAAGGAACTGTCACGGAGTTACTGCCGAACGCAACGTTTCGCGTGACGGTGCAGAGTGGCCACGAGGTGCTGACCACGCTGGCGGGCAACATGCGACGCAATCGCATTCGCGTGCTCGCCGGAGATCGCGTCACTGTTGAAGTCTCGCCCTACGATCTGACGCGCGGTCGCATCACGTTTCGCCACAAGAACTAGCCGCCGCGCCTTGTTGTCGCTGACTCACACTGGGCGATAGCGAAAGTACCAGACGACGACGGCACAGGCGACTGCCACCACGCCAGCGCCGATCACCCACGCTTGCCAGAGCGCCAGCCCTTTCGTCGGCTCCTTGGAGCGCTTGCGAGTAATTCGCGGAAAGTCCTCCACCTCACGCACGCGTCGACTGCCTTTGGGCTCACTGCCATGTACAGCTCGGGTTGGTCGGGACGCGACATTGCGAATGGTGCGCGTTCCCGTCGCGCCAAACAAACTGCTGCGCGGAGTCGGCATGACGACGGGGATCCCGTCGGGGAGGCTTGGATTCGGCCTTGCCGTGGAAAATTTTCCCGGGACGAATCCTTCCGCCGGCGTGACGTAGAACCGCACTTCGGGCGGACGCCCAGACAATGACTCCGTTGGTGGCGTCGTCGGGGCGGACGGCCGCACTGGCGATGCCGGTGCCGCCGAAACCGTTACCGCGGGCGCTGCAAAAGGCGGCCTGTCCTGCGTGTGCTCAACATCGGGCTCGACGCGCGGCCGCGGCGGTTCGGCGAAGATGTCGTCGCGTCCAATTTCAGCTGGTCCAAAACCGGTGATTTCGGTCCACGACGACGCGCGATCCTGCGTCGGCCCGTGTTCAATCGCAAAGCCAAGGCCCGCCGACGCATCGTCCCCCGTTGATTCGAACAGCGACGCCTCGTCGGTCGTGTCGAGCAACTCTTCGTCGACAATCTCAACGATGGCATCATCCAACTCGTCGTCGTCATCATCAAGTTCGGCATCACTGACGGTCGCGTGGCTCGCTCGACTGTCGAGAAACTCATCTACAAGGTCCAAGCGCACGTCGTCGGTGGTGCTCGACAAGTCGACGCTGCTGGCATCGTCGATGAGGATCTCGTTGTCGGGCGCTACGTACGCGGGCGGCGACGCCACCTCGGCGTCGGATGGCGGGCCGACAGTCGGCATACCGTTGGACGGAGTGCCGCGCGATGTCGAACGAAGCAACGAGTCCGTCACCCGGAGCGCATCGATGAGTTGATCATCATCGGTGACCTCGCGAGACGCAATCGGCTGCGCACCGTTCGTGACGGACGCAGCGGGTGCAGCGTTCGTCGGCACGGTGACCGTCGCCAGCGACACGCGCGCGGCCGCAACTCGCGCCAGCAGCACATCGGCACGCGTCGTTGGATATCCGTGCGCCGCAAGCAGCGCGTGCAGACGGAGCAGGCGAGGTTCCGCGTTCGCCGGTTGTGCCGCAGCGAGCGCCAATCGTGCCGCATTCTCCAGTGGGCCGATCAGCCGCACGTCTTCGTCGCCCGCACTCTGTTCCATGCAGGCGATGGCGCGATCCATCAGCGCGGAGGCTTCGTCCAGCCGTCCAACGGAGCCGAGCATAACGGCTAAGTCGGCGCGCGCGCGCGCAGACGAGATGGCATCGTCGCCGACCAGCGCCGTGCGCAGTGCGCACGTGCGCTGCGCGTGACGAATGCCATCGTCGATACGACCCGCGCGAAAGCATGCCTGCGCCAGGTTGCCCAGTACGAGCGCCAGCGCATCGTGACTCGGACTCTCGGGTGGTTGCGCGGCGTTGACGGCATCGGCCGCACGCGAGAATGCGTCGACCGCCTCAGGCCATGACGCATTGGCCGCCAGCGCGAGTCCGCGCGCATTCTCTGCGGTCCACACATCGCGGGAGGACCGTCTTGTCTGCTCAGTCATCGGGAGTCCACGCATCGCGACTCAAAGACGCTTCGAGAGAGGGGATGGTCACCGCGGCGCCAACCTGGCTGGCGCGTGTGAACCGAGGCTGCGCACGACGTCGCGCGCCAGGCGTCGGCGTAGCTTCGTGGCAATATGCCGCAGGGAACGTCGCAGCGAAGCGTGCAGAACGCAACAATCGCTCTCACCGAGCTCAGCTACGGCGTTGACGAGCCATGATCATGCGATAGCTTAGCCTGTATTATGTCACGCGCACGCACAGTTGCGGGGAACGGTGTCAGTGGGTCAGGCGTCTTGTGCTTGGCCGTTGCCGTCATCGTTTCGGCGTGCGGCGAGTCGAACGGCACAGTCACGATTCGGGGTGATGCGCCAGGGCTCGACTCCATGGGACGGGTCGGCGATCAATTGGCGTCGCAAATTGGAAGCGCGCCACCGTCGCTGGATTCCATGCGTGCCGAGTTTGATGCACAACTGCGCGTCGCGACCCAAGCTGGTGCGGCTGACACGTTGGTGAATGGCGCGAAACGACCGACCGTCGCACGCTCCGCCGCTGAGGCGTTACCCTCGTCAAACGCACCGCTCGCATCGAACACGTCACCGTCAACGGCCGCTGGCGATGTGATGACTAAGCGTGCACAGGCGCGTGGTGATTCGATGGCCAAAGCGGCCGCAGCTCGTTTTTCTGGCGGTACGAATGCCAACGGCACGGCGCGTGGCGACACCTTGCGCGGAGTCGTGTCGTTGGTCGGCTCGGGTCCGACCAAGCAAGTCGTGCTGCGGGCTAACGGCGTGATCGTTACGCTGAGCGGGATGGCAACCAACGGGCTGGCGCAGCTCGCAGGCACAGAGATCACCGTTCGCGGACTCAAGACGTCGCCGCGCGACGTTGTTGTCCTCAGCTACGTCGTGCGCGCGGTGGGCGGTGTTCCGGCGTGGGATGGTGTGCTACAAGGGAGCGACGGCCAGTGGGTGCTGCGACTCACCGAAGGTGGCATCAAACGTTTTACGAGCATGCCCGATGTGCTCAGGTCGCGGCCCGGAGCGCGCGTCTGGATCAGCGCGCGCAACGGTTCGAGCAAGCCCGAGGCGTACGGAGTCGTTCCGGCGCGCTAAACAGCGTGCGACCCAGCCCGCGGCGTCAGGCTTCGCGGATTGCCGCCATGGGCGTTGCCTTGTACACGTCGCGGCTGGTGAGGAAGCCAATCCCCATCGTCAGGATCAACATGCCGCCAGCAATCGCGAGCGTTGGTCCGATGGCCGGATGAAAAGGGTCGTCGAAGACAAAGCGCGTGAGGCCCCATGCGCCAGCAAACGCCAGCAACATACCGGACGTCGCACCTAACAAGCCGAGCGCGCCATACTCGGTGAGTAACACGCGCACCACCTGCGCACGCGACGCGCCGAGGGTTCGCAACAGCACGCCCTCGCGCAACCGCGCACGACGCGTCGCGGCTACTGCGCTAAAGAGCACGGGAATGCCCATCGCGATTGAAAAGACGCCAAGAAAGCGGATGGCCAGCGTGACGCGGTTGACGATGGCACCAATCGTTTGCCGCACCTGCGTCAGGTCGAGACTCGACACGTTGGGAAAACGACGCACGACGTCGCGTTGCACAGCGGCAAGCGTTGCGGGGTCGGGCACGTTGGCGACAATCACAAATTGTTGGGGCGCCCGACGAATCGCCTCTGGAACAAAGACGACGAAGAAGTTTGCCTCGAATCGTGCCCAGTTCACCGCCCGCAGGCTCGTCACAACGGTTCGCACCGGCACTCCCTGCACGTTCCATGTGATGGTGTCGCCAAGGCCAACCGCGAGGTCCGTCGCGAGGTCCTTCTCCATGGAAATGGGGAACGGTGCGTCCGGACTGCTCAGTCGCGCAATCGCGCGCGCGGCGCTGTCGGCAAACCATGTGCCCGCAGCCACGGTTTCTGAACCGACGATGGACTCCCGGTAGGTGGAGCGATACTCGCGACGAAGCGCCCAGCGCGCGCGACGCACCACGGTATCCGACGCCAGCATCGAGACACTCTTGCCGTTCACGGCATCAATGCGCATGGTGACGATCGGCGTTTGCTGCACAATGGGTTGCTGTCTCGCGCGTAACAACGAATCGAGCGGTGCTGCCTGATCATCCTGCACGTCGAAAAAGAGCAAGTTACCGGCGGACGCATCGGCGGATGTCTGCACGCGTCCGAGCAAGTTTGCCTGAACGAGATACACAGTGCTCAGCAAAAAGGCGCCGAATCCCAGGGCGAGCGTTACGGCGCGCGTTTGATTCGCGGGGCGATGCAGGTTGGCTACGCCCTGACGCAGCGCGAATGGCCATGATGGTCTGGTGCTGCGTCGTGCGGCAGCAATCAGCAGCGACGCCGCGACCCACAGCACCGCGATCGCCGCCGAGATGCCGGCACTCACCACGGCACCGTCTCTGAAGTTGCCAAGACGCGCAACAATGATGGCCAGCAGACTGCCGATCAGCAGGCCGTCGACTGAGAGACGCGCGAGGTCATTCCACGCGCGTGGCAAGTCTGTTGGATCGGCATTGCGACGTATGGCTTGCAACGGCGACACGCGACGCAGTGCGAGCAGTGGACGCAGCGCGAACACCAGCGAGACCCACACCCCAGTCGCGAGCCCGAGCAGCAGTGGACGCGGCTCCAACACCAGTTGCACGTCAATTGGCAGAAAGTCTGCCACAACACGCGGTAACAAGAATTGCACGCTCACGCCGAGCAAGGCTCCGGCCGAAGCACCCACCAACCCCATCGCAGCTGCTTGCACGACGTACAGCGCGAGCACTTGTCGGCTGGTCGCGCCGAGACAGCGCAGTACCGCAACCGTATCAATCTTTGCGGCGACAAACGCGTTGACGCCACTCGCTACACCAATGCCACCAAGCAGCAGCGCAATCAGCCCGATAATGCTCAGGAAGTCGGCCAGTCGGGCCACCGCTTCGGTGAAGTCGCGCTCCGTGTCGGCGACCGTGCGTACCCGAACGCGTGTGGGTGGCGCGCCTGAGGCCAGTCCGCTACTGTCTGACAAGACTGGCGCAGTGGCCGTCGGCAGTGACGTCACAGCGGGTGATACGCTATCGCCCGCTGGACGAACCGCAGCGCGCGAGTCTTCAGCCGCTGCGGGTGCGTCAGCCGCCGGTCCGCGCGCGTTCCGCGCGCCACGTCGTGCCTCCGCGGCTTCTTGTTGCGCGGCCGCCACGGGATCGATACGCCGTCGCAGGGATTTGGCGAGACTCGCCGCACTGGCTTTGCCGGCAAGTGCTGGCGGCAACTTCAACAACACGTCGTACTGCGCGCGACTGCCAAAACGCAGCAAACCGGTAGACGCAATCCAGCGAGTTGATACATACACACGCGGTCCGATCACCGACGAAATGCCGGCATCGCCAGGGGCGTTGTCGATCGTGCCCGCTATACGAAACGAACGCGAGCCCAGTCGCAGGGAGTCACCAACGCGTGTGTCTAACGCGATGAGCAGCGACGGATCGACAAACACCACTGGCGCGTCGTGCACACCGGTCCATCCGCCACGCGGTGTCGTTTCTATCTGCCCGTAAAACGGATAGCCGGGCGCGATAGCTTTGATTTGTACCAGTCGCGTACCGCCAGACGGTTCGGCCAGCGCCATCGAGGCGAAAGTCGTCACGCGTGTGTTCGGTGCACCTACTTTCGACAGCGAGTCCAGCAGCGTATCCACCACCGACGGCATGATCGCCGAGGCGCCGAGTGACATGTCGCCACCGAGCAACGAGCGCGATTGATCGCGAATGGACCGTGTGACGTTGCCAGCGAATGAATCGATGGCGACGAGCGCCGCTACGCCGAACGCGATCGACGACATGTACAAGGCGAGCCGTGAACGCGCGGTGCGGCTCTCGCGCCACGCCAAACGCAGCAACGTTGCAGCGGTCATGCGGCAGCGTGCATGACGTCTTCCACGACAATGCCATCGCGCAAGCGAATCGTGCGCTGCGTGCGTGCGGCGAGTGCGGTGTCATGCGTCACGAGGACGATGGTACTACCGCGTTCCCGATTGAGTTGCATGAGCAGTTCGACGATGCGCTCGCCTGTCGTCTCATCCAGATTGCCGGTCGGCTCGTCGGCAAAGAGCACCCGCGGCTGATTGACGAAGGCTCGGGCGAGTGCCACCCGCTGTTGTTCGCCGCCAGAGAGTTGCTGCGGAAAATGGTGCGTGCGATCCCCGAGCCCGACCCGCGAGAGCAGGTCGAGCGCGCGGGCCGACGCTTCACGT
>JAYSVL010000500.1:0-3642 GCA_043718595.1 Gemmatimonadaceae bacterium | reverse complement strand
CGGCGGTTCGTGCAAGCGCACGGCGGCACCCGGTTGCCCGACCTGGCCTGGCATACTGCGCGTCGGCGGCTCGCCGGAGCGCGACGCACGTGGCTCGTTGGCGCGCACCGGTCCGCGCGAGAACACCGGCATGACGATCAGCCAGCGATCGGCGAGTTGATCATAACGAACCACCGCGTCACCACTGTTGCGCAGTTCACACGCACCACCGAATCCGCGAAACACATTGTTGGTTGGCATAGGTCCGTACAGGGCCCGACCCGTCGAATCAAAACGACGACCCTGCTTGGAAAATATCGCCATCCGGCTGTTGACGATCTGCACAATGTGATCGCGCCCAACAGCCAGCGAATTGTCTGATGGGTTGCGTGTTGTTGCCGAACCCTGCGGGCCGACAAAACCAACCCCAAGTCCGTCAAACGATGCAATCAACCGCGCTTGCGGCTCTTGGCCTGTGGTCGATTGCTCGGCATACACGGTGCTCGGCACCTCGCGCACTCGCGGCGACGCGCACCCGCTCGCGACGAGTGCGAGCGCACTTGTTGTCACCGCACATGCCAGGAGCGCAGCACTCGCTTGTTGGTCCGTTTGGTACACGCGTCCTCGTGTAAGCGGGTGACGATACGACGAGATCTTACCGTCTTACGGTTTGAGCAGGTCGCTCACCTGATAGACGCGACCGTTGGCCATCACTTGCTTCACGTTCTTGGTGACGGTGATGTCGAGCAGCGGGTTTCCATGCACGATGCTGAGATCAGCCAGTTTCCCAACCTCGATACTGCCGGCGTCGAGGCCCAGTATGCGCGCAGAATTCACGGTAGCGGTTTGTAACGCCTGAAACGGCGTCATGCCGGCCGCGACAAAGGTGAGCAGTTCGCCATGCAGGTTGGCGGCCAGCGGCGTGTCTGTGCCCGCCAATATCGTCGTGCCAGCTTTCATCAAGTTCATCACCATCGTGTATGCACCGTTCGAATCGGTCGTCGGCGGCCCGCCGGGAACCGCGGCCGGTACGACGCCTGGCGCGGACGACGTGAACGACGTCGTCAACCATGACGGATAGATGGCGAACCGTGGATCGGCGCGAAACGTTGGGTCGAGATCGCCCAGCTTGCGGAGCGACGCGCCAGAGAGCGCCACCGTTGGTGTGATCGACATGCCAGCGGCCGCGATAAGCTGAATCACATCGCTGTACGTGCGTTGCAACGACGACTGTTTGGGCGAATAGCCACGGCGTGATGTCGCGCCGAGATGTTCCACGGCATCAATACCGGAGAGGGACGAGGGAAAGATTTCGTGAGATGATACCGGCACGCCGACCGCATGCGCGAACTCGATGATGCGCTTCTGCTGCAGGTCCGGCATGCGCACGTAACTCTTGATCAGATCGTGCTGCAGTGCCCTCGCGCGTTGCAATTCCAGATCCAGATGCGCGTTGGACGAGATCGCTACGGCCATGTTGTAGTAGACGCGATTCCACTCGTACAAGTATCCGGTGGAATACACTCGTGGCCCCGGTCGCACTCCCGCATCCGCCGACTCACGATACTCCACAGACTCATACGGTGATCCCCCGGGACTGCGCACGGTGGTCACGCCAAAGGCGAGATAGGCACGGCCACTCGCCCCGCCAAAGTCTTTCTGCAAGTGTGAGTGATACTCGATCAGTCCAGGCATCACCGTCAGACCCGTCGCATCCACGAGACGCGCCCCCGCGTGTGCGCTGGCGCTGTGTGCCGTAACTGCAGTGATGCGATTGCCGACGACCGTGATGTCGACGTCAGTCCGCGCCGATGCACTGACACCGTCGACCAGCGTACCGGCATGCACAACAACCCGGTCCGTTGGAATGGACGGTGTATAGCTGAGGTCAACCGGCACATCAGTGGTCACGCCAGTTTCCACATCCAACAAACGCAACTTGTCCATCGACTGATACAACACCCGCTTGCCATCCGCAGACCAACTCGGCGAGTGCGCCATCTCCGACGTCATCCGTCGCGGCGGTCCAAGTGGTGTACCATCGCGCTGCACGGGCACCATCGTCAGCAGACCTTCGTAAATCACCGCCATGCGTGTGCCATCGGGCGACCACGAGGGACCGGCGCCAACACGCGAGTCAATCGACAGATGTTTCACCGGCGTGATCCACTTTTCGCCGGTCGGTGACGGTGCAGGTGGTGTGCCCGCAGCAGTTGATACAATTGGAGGCGCGCCTGACACCGTGCCCGGAATCGTTGCGCCCGCCGCCGACGGGAAGGTGAGAATCTGATTCGTCCCCTCACGAAAGCGTGCCGAATACGGCATCAGCGCGGCAATGGCGATGCGACCACCGTCAGCCGACCACGTCGGATTGCCCGGCGCAAAAATCGGCGCGTACAACTTGGCGACTCGGTCTGTCGCAACGTCAACGACGGACGGCGTCGATTGCCCCCAGATACCGTCAACATCGAGGAACGCCACGCGTTTTCCGTCCGGCGAGTACGACGGACCGAGTGCCGATGTCGGAATCGTGGTCAACCGCCGCGATATGGGCGAACCAACAAAGTAGATCCACAGATCCATGAGCTGTCCGCCGCGATCAGAGGCCCACACAATTTGCGAGCCATCGGGAGACCATGCTGGATCGGTATCGAAGGCGACGTCTGACGTGATGTTCATTGGCTTGCCACCAATAGGCATCACGTAAATGTCGCCGAGCGCCGCGAACACTACTTGTTTCCCATCGGGCGAGAGTGTCGGACGTACGATGCCGAGTGCGCGACGCGGCGTGCGGGAATCAAAGTCGCGCTTCCGCTTGGTGTAGACGGCCGGTGTGACGGTAAATGTGGCGGAGAACGGAATGGTCGTCGCACTTCCGCCAGCGATTGAACGCTTGCGAATCTTTCCATCAGAGACGTACACAAACACACTGTCGGACAACCACGATGCGCGAAACGGAAACGCGTTTTCGTCGCCGGTGAGCGAAGCCCCGTTGAGCATCAACTGACTGGTGGCTGCTCCGAGCACGTGGTAAACAATCGCACCGCCCTTTGACCACGACGGCGCGTCGATGCGCCCGGTGGTCGCCACAACCACCTTGTGTTCATTTAGCCCAGTGATGCCCGAGGCGTACACACCTTGTTCACCG
Organism: Gemmatimonadaceae bacterium; assembly: GCA_043718595.1. GTDB lineage: Bacteria > Gemmatimonadota > Gemmatimonadetes > Gemmatimonadales > Gemmatimonadaceae > Gemmatimonas. The sequence continues at coordinate 515 of JAYSVL010000500.1, read as the reverse complement.
TTGCCATTGCTAACGTAGGCAATCTCGCGATCGTCCGGCGCCCACGTGGGTTTGTAATCGTCGGCGCGATCCTTCGAGACTTGTCGCACGTCACCCGAGCGCGCGTCGACAATCCAGATGTTGTAGTTGCCGACATCGCTGCGGTCGGAAGAGAACGCGACTCGCGAACCGTCATGCGACCACACGGGCTCGCGGTCATCGTACGGACCAGACGTTAGCTGATGCAACCCGCTGCCATCTGGCGCAACGGCCCAGATATCGTAGCCGCCATCGCGATAGCCCTGAAAGGTTATCCACTTGCCATCGGGGGACCAGGACGGTTGACGTGCATCGTTGTATTCGTCGGTAATCCGCTTTGCAACACCACCGGCGACCGGAAGCGTCCAGATACTGCCCTGCAAGTCAATCGCCAGCGTCCGTCCGTCTGGCGACGCCGATACCGCCATCGACGTGCCCTCCGTCACGGTCACGGATACCGTCCGCGGCTGCACCGACACACGTTCGGTGAGCGGTGA
>JAYSVL010000499.1:0-3644 GCA_043718595.1 Gemmatimonadaceae bacterium | reverse complement strand
CGCGCGCGGCGCGCCGAGCCCGAGCGGATTTTGTGCCGACAACATGAGCGGCGCACCCACACTCACCATCATACCAACGGCGAACTGCACAACACGTCGCGTGGACGTCGGCAACACTCGCTGATTCATCAACGCACCCTCGGGGCTGGAAGACATCATGGCGTCACGGTGACTTTGACAAACGCGTTGGACCAACAACATTGCGAGTGACCGGCGCTGGCAACTGCCGAATCGTTGGCGCGCACCCGAATCATATAGTCGCCGGCCCGACTGAAGGTCGCCGTGGTGGTGGCGTTCCCTCCCGTTGCGCTGAGCCGGGCGGTCGTGGCGCTGAACGTGATGTCACCCGCGCCTTGATGCTTGAACCACGTAATGTCTACCGGCGTGCCGACACGAACACCCTGCGCGTTCGTTGCGCCGGTTTTTGCATCGTCCGTCACCTGCACCGTGAGTGCGAGTGGCTTCCCCACCGACGTTGTCATCGGGCCAACCGTCACGCCGAGTGGACCACGACCGACAGGGCCATCGGCGGTGAAACGGAGGGCTGGCGGCGTGTTGTCAGCGCTCGCTTCCCCTTCCAGCGCGTCGATCTGCCACTCTTCGCGCAGGTGGCCAGGAACGGCGAACGTTTGCCCGCGATTCTTGAGGGTCCACGTCACCTTCTTGTCGCCAAAGTCGGCCGGCACCACAACAGCGAAGACGCCCCAATGCCGCCGCGGCGCGAAGTGGGTCGGTTGGCCGCGACTGAGCGCGCCGGGCGAGACGAAATTCGAATCCCCGATTGGCACATTCATCCGCTCGGTCACGTTGCGATTCAAATAGCCAAAGGACAGGCTAAACGTGCCGTCCGCGTTCTTGTACCAGCCTTCAAACACCGGTGTCACCGACTGTCCGGTAGGGCTGTTCGGGGCGAGTGGGCGTTGCGCGGCGATGGCCTGTGGCGCAAGGCCAAGCAGCAGCGCGGGCACTGCGGCGCGCAGTATGAGCAAACGGTCTCCGGCGGGTGGGAATTCCTCCACGCTAATTACGGGGTCTTCTCCGAACCACGCAAGGCGTCGCCGGGGGATTCGGCACATAATTGGTACCATCGCTAGAGCGAAGGTGGTGCTGTGACTGGGGCAGATCGCGGGTCACACTGCGGGAAACCCTCTCGTCAGGTGCCTCACATCGCAGGTCCGCGCGCACGCACACAGTTCGCGCTGGTCCGCAAACGTGTCGCGAGCGACACCAACGCCATCACCGCCCTCAACAACTCGAAACCCAATTCAAGAACGCGATGAAGTCACGTCATTAGCCTGCACGTCGGCTCCGAAACTGGCTCCAAAACGCGGCGTCAACAGCGAACAGCATTAAACAAGCATTAAACAGCATTAAACAAGCACTTAACAGCATTGACGCAGAGGATAGCGAAGGTCCGCAGTGTCGCGCAGGGGAAAAACAAGCAACAAAAAGCAACACAAAAAATTGAATAACGCGACACTCTGCGCTACTTCGCGGTCTCCGCGTCCAATTGCTGTTGCAGTTCAGCGTGGCCGTCTCCGCGTTAGGTGCTGTTGTTGTGGGCCAGTTGACGTCAAGATCCAGATTATGTATATAACCCTTTAGTTACCTAACCATTCGGCTATATGATCGCCAGCGACACCCTCAGCATCACGTTTTACGCCCTCTCCGACCCCACGCGCCGAGCCATCCTCGCGCGGCTGGCGTCCGGATCGGCTACGGTAAAAGAGCTCGCTGAACCGTTCGACATGAGCGGCCCGGCCGTCTCGAAACACCTGCGCGTTCTCGAGCGCGCCGGCCTGATCGCTCGCGGACGAGAGGCCCAGTGGCGACCGCGTACGCTCGCCGCAGCGCCGCTCAAAGAGGTGGCCGACTGGACCGAGCGTTACCGACGCTTTTGGGACGCCAGTTACAACCGGCTCGACAGCTATCTACAAGCCCCGCAGCACAACCCGTCCACCGCCCCAGACACGGAGCACAGCGATGCCTCAGATGCGTAGCGACATGCTGACCACGTTTACCACACCGTCCGACCTCGAGATCGTCGCCACACGCGAGTTCAACGCGTCCAAACAATTCTTGTTCGATGCGCACACCAAGCCAGAGCACATCAGGCAGTGGATGCTCGGCCCCGACGGGTGGTCGATGCCCATCTGCGAAGTGGATTTACACGTCGGTGGCGCGTGGCGCTTCGTCTGGCGACGCACCAACCAGACGGAAATGGAGATGACCGGACTATATCGCGAAATCACGCCGCACGATCGCTTAGTAACGACGGAGAGCTGGGGAGGTCCGTGGCCCGAAACAACAAACACCGTGGAGTTCGTTGAGTGCGATGGCAACACAACGCTCATCATGACCATTCGCTATCCGGCATGTGAAGCACGCGATGCGGCCACGTCCACCGGCATGAAGGCGGGCATGACCGCCAGTTTCGATCGGCTCGCCGAGTACGCGTCGCGCGCCTGAACGCAATAGCGATACGCTTTGCGGGAATCAGCTCACCGCAGGGCGTGGTGTTTTACGTCATCGCGTATCTGCCGCGATAGCGCGCGTCACAGCAGCGGCGGAGGCACTGCGCACGCACCGCTGTTCGCTGCTACGGTTTGTTTGCGTCAAGAATTGCCTTGCGCTGGAGCCAACTCTGGCCGTCGGTAATCCATGTGGCCGGCGTCTCGCCTTTCAGATAGTGGGCGAACCATTGCAGTATGCGCCGCCCGTAGTCCACCGCGTTTTCCTTCTTGCCGAGGCCGTGCCCCTCGCCCGGGTAGAGCAGCATGACCGCGTTCTTCCCAGCGCGTCGCGCGTAGTTCCAGAACTCGACGCCCTGTCGCATATCAACGGTCGGGTCTTCGCCGCCAATCTCCATCAGGATGCTCTTCGCCGTCATCAGGTGCACTTTGTTTAGTGGCGAGTTGTTGATCATCGCCTGCATGTCCTCCCACGGTGCGACTTGCATGCGGAACTGGCCTGTCTCCCAGTGATCAAACTCGGGTACCGACGTCCAGTGCATTTGCCCAGCGAAGCTGAACAGGTCGGTGATGCCCGCGCCGGCGACTGCGGTCTTGAAGAGTGCGCTGTGTGTCGCCAGATAGTACGCCTCGTAGCCGCCTTGTGAGTGGCCGCAGTGCCCGATGTTGTTCGCATCGACCAGACCACGCGCGATCACGGACCGCACCGCCGGTTCCACGGAATGCAACACGGCAATGCCAGGCTCGCGTGGCCGGAAGACGATATCCGGCATGAGGACGAAGTATCCGTGCTGCGTGAAGACATTGGCATTGTAGTAATCGTTCTCACGCGGCACCCGATAGCGGTGCAATTCTTGTGATAGCAACTCGTACGTATAGACAATCATCGGGTACTTCTTGCTCTTGTCGTAGTTGGCCGGATAGTACAGGATCGCTTGCAGCGGCTTGCCAATGGTGCTCGTGTAGTTCACCAGTTCGGCCTTGCCCCAGGCATAGTCTTTCTGGAACGGATTGGTCTCCGTGACTTGTGTGCCATTGCTCAGGTCCGCAGCGGCGACAAATGCGTTTGGCGAATCGACAAACGTTTGCCGCACGTACGCGTACCGTTCAGCACTATCAGCCTTGGTGAGACTGCCGATCGACGCGTCGGCCAGGAGCAGCCGCTTCACGTCA
>JAYSVL010000498.1:0-3649 GCA_043718595.1 Gemmatimonadaceae bacterium | reverse complement strand
GATGCCGCGAGGGCGCGACTCTTGCAACATCTTTCGGCAACGCGGGTTGCGAACGAATCCGGTGGTTGCGGCGTACTGTAACGTGGGCGCCCCTTGGGTGGTCATGTTTTCGTAAGTTTGCGCTTCGCCCCCCTTTCGGGTGCGTTCCAGAAGGTGAATACTTGGCTGGTTGAAGGTACGAATCCGGTCTCCCGCCTCCGGCTCGTCTATTTCTGGAGTGTAGGGCCGGTGTCACATACAGTCTTGCACCCGGTGCAAGGGATGGTTGGCATGAAGCTGTTGCTCGCGTGTTCTGGAGTTCTGACCGTGGCTGCGCTCACAACGGCAATGACGCCGCCATCGCGCGTTCCCCATCCGTCGCCTCCAGTCAACCGCACACCACTGCACCTCGCAGCGGCACGCACGCATGCCACGGGTGCGCGCGGCATTTCGAGCACCGAACTGAGCGGGGTCGTGCAGCGTTACTGTGGCAGCTGTCACAATGCCACGATGAAGCGCGGCAATTTGGTGTTGACTGGCTTCAACGTGGACCTGGCGCATACCGAGGCCGCCACATCCGAAAAAATGATTCGGAAGTTGCGCGCAGGCATGATGCCGCCGCCCGGTTCAAAGCGACCGACGGGTGACACACTGCTGGCGCTTGTGGAGACGTTAGAAAGTGTGATGGACAAAGCACCAATCAATCCGGGCACGCGAACGTTTCAGCGCATGAACCGGCCGGAGTATGAGCGGGTGATTCGCGACCTCATTGGCGTGGAGGTCAATGCTGGCGACTATCTCCCGCTTGATACCAAGAGCGCGAATTTTGACAACATCTCCGACGTGCAGTCGCTGTCGGCCACGTTGCTCGAGTCGTACCTGAATGCGGCGGCGGCAGTCACCCGCATGGCACTCGGTGATCGCACGGCGGTCGTTATGCAGACGACGTACAAAGCTTCGCCCTTCGGTTCGCAGCATCCGTGGGATCACGTCGAAGGTACGCCGTACGGCACGCGCGGCGGCATCGTCACGACGCACACGTTTCCAGCGGACGGTGAGTACGAGTTTAAGCTCAACGTGGGTGGAGGTATCGGCGCCAAACGCGAAGACCTCATTATTTCGATTGACGGCGAACAGGTCGCGTTTCTGAAGTACGAGAAGGGCATCGCCCGCAACAACGAATCGGCCGACTTCCCCGCAGGCGCGGACTACATTCGCAGCGAGCCAATTAAGGTGCCCGCCGGCCAGCACAAAGTGTCCGTGGCGTTTGTGCGCCGAACAGACGGTCCGTACGAAGATCTAATCAAGCCACATGACTGGTCGCGGGCATCACAGGGCACGGCGTCGGCGGGCACGACCGAGTCGCCGCCGCTGATGGAGGTGTCGATCAAGGGACCGTATCGCATAACCGGAATCTCTGACACGCCGGCGCGCCGCTCGCTCCTCGCCTGCAACGCGTCGTCACGCGCCTCGCAGCGACTGTGCGCACAGAACACGGTGACGCGTCTGGCGACGCGTGCCTATCGTCGGCCCCTCACGGCGCGCGACGTCAACAGTCTGATGGCCTTCTACGACGCGGGAGCATCACCCACGACCAAGACGTCATTTGAAGACGGTATGCGCAATGCCGTGCAAGCGGTGTTGGCCAGTCCGTACTTCATCTTCCGTTTTGAGCCAGAGCCGACGAAGACCGCGGCCGGAAAAGACTACAAAATCAGCGACTTCGACCTCGCGTCCCGTTTGTCTTTCTTTATGTGGGGCACGATGCCGGATGATCGTTTGCTCGGCCTCGCACGCCGCGGGCAGCTCTCGGACAAGCCGGTCTTTAACGCCGAAGTGAAGCGCATGCTCGCCGACCCGCGCAGCGAAGCGCTCTCCACACGTTTTGCCGCGCAGTGGCTGCGTTTGCAGGACGTTGAAAAGGTGCATCCGGATGCGTTCATTTTTCCGGATTTCGATGAGCGCGTCAGCCGAGCGATGCAGCGCGAGACGGAATTGTTTTTCAACGACATCGTCCGCAACGACAAAAGCATCTTCGAACTCTTCTCCGCCGACTACACATTTGTCAACGAGCGGCTCGCCAGGCACTACGGTATTCCCAACGTCTCCGGCGACGAATTCCGCAAAGTGCAAAATGTCGACGCTACGCGCCGCGGCATTTTTGGGCAGGGCAGCATGCTGGTGCAGACGTCCCTCGGCAATCGCACGTCGCCGGTGTTGCGCGGCAAATGGGTGATGGAAGTGTTGCTGGGCACACCGCCACCACCACCGCCGCCCGACGTTCCCGATCTCGAGCAAACCGCGGGCGCCAAAGACGGCAAGCCGCTGACGACGCGCGAACGTATGGAACTGCACCGGGCGAATCCCGCCTGCAAGTCGTGTCACTTGTTTATGGATCCGATCGGTCTCGCCCTCGACAATTTTGACGTCACGGGACGTCAGCGCTATCGCGAAAACGGGGCCGGGCTCGACACGCGTGGCCAGATGTATGACGGCACGCAGATGGCCACGCCTGGCGACCTCACCAAGGCGCTGATGGCGCGCCCGATTCCGCTCGTGCGCAACTTCACAGAGAACCTGATGGCGTATGCCCTCGGACGCCGTGTCGAAGATTTCGATCAGCCAACGGTGCGTCTGATTGCCAAAGACGCAGCAGCCAAAGGCTACAAGATGTCCTCGTTTGTGATGGGTGTCGTTAATAGCCCTGCGTTCCGCAGTAAACGCGCCGATCCTGTCGCGGCCGACGCGTCGTCGCATTAGGTGTCCCCGATGGTCTCACGTTCCGCTTCCCGTCCTCCGTCCCTTTCGAGGGTATCAACGTCATGACGTTTCTCACCCAGAAGCATCTGCATCGCCGAACGTTCCTGCGCGGTCTGAGTGCGACCATCGCGTTGCCGTATCTCGATGCCATGCGACCGGCAGGCAAAGTGCTCGGGACGTTGGCCACGAGCACCGCGCCAACCGACAAGACGCGCGTTGTGTGTATTGAGTCGGTGCACGGTGCCGCCGGTTGCAACACCTGGGGCGCGTCAAAAAATCTCTGGGCACCGGCGGGAGTTGGCCGTGACTTCACGCTTAACCCGGATGGCGCGCTGGCGTCGCTGGAGCCGTGGAAGAAGTACCTCACCGTCGTCAGCAACACCGACGTGCGTATGGCCGAGCCGTTTGATGCGCCAGAGATTGGTGGCGATCACTTCCGGTCGAGCGCGGTGTTTCTGACGCAGGCGCATCCGAAGCAAACCCAGGGCTCCGATCTGTACGTCGGCACGTCGTTCGACCAGATCGTCGCACGACGGTTGGGGCAAGACACCGCGATCCCGTCGATGCAGCTGTGCATCGAGAATCTCGATCAGGCAGGCGGCTGCACGTACAACTATGCGTGCGCCTACACCGACACGATTAGCTGGGCGTCGCCGTCGCAGCCGTTGCCGATGATTCGCAACCCGCGCGCCGCCTTTGAATTGCTGTTTGGCGCGGGCTCAAACAACGCCGATCGCAGCGCGCGCCGCAAAGTGAACGGCAGTATTCTCGACTGGATGACCGCAGAGATGGCCACGCTCAAGCGTGATCTTGGCGCATCGGATCGTCAGCGTCTCGAGCAGTATTTGGAGAACATCCGCGAACTCGAACGTCGCATTCAGATGGTGGAAGCGCGCAACAGCAGTGGTGC
>JAYSVL010000497.1:0-3652 GCA_043718595.1 Gemmatimonadaceae bacterium | reverse complement strand
TCAAACAGTCCAGACACCACCACGCTGTCAAAGCGGGGGATGACGACGCCGGTGGACTGATTGACCCGAAGTCCGGCGTCGCCGATCAACGCCAGCGTATCGCCGGGAAACGCACCCAGTTTGCCCGCAAGCGACTTACCCAGGACAGCACCCGGCAGGGAACTCCCTTCACGCGCAAACGAAAAATCGCCGACAACGGCGTGCTCACGAATCGAGGTGACATCGGGATCCTTGCCGGAGGCTACATCGAGGCCGACGACCTGCGCTCCCGTCCGATAGCCGGCAGAGTTTACCACGAGCCCCTCCGTGCTCACGAACGGTGCAGCGGCGACGATGCCCGGAGTGGCGCGCACCTGATCCCGCACCGCGCGCCACCCTTCCATGCGCATGCCGTTGCCGTAGGGCAACACACGCACATCCGCACTGCCGATGAGGATCTTGTCGCGCAAGTCTCGCTGCAGACCGTTCATGACGCCCATCACGACAATCAGCGCGCTGACACCGATCAGCACACCGCCAATCGCAATCACACTGATCAGCGACAGCAAGCGAGATCCGCGACGACTCCGCAAGTAGCGCCACGCGATAGCACACTCCAGTCGCGTCACGCCGTCCCTACTCTGGTCGCATGGTGGGGAACAGGATTACATCGCGGATGTTGGCCGTGTCGGTCAAATACATGAACAGGCGATCAATACCGATACCAACGCCTCCCGTCGGTGGCATGCCATACTCCATCGCGCGCAAGTAATCCTCGTCCACGCCCGATGCTTCGTCGTCGCCAGCATCGCGTAAGCGGGCCTGTGCCTCGAAACGCTGGCGCTGGTCGATCGGATCGTTGAGCTCCGAGAATGCGTTCGCGAGTTCACGCCCACGAGCAAACAGTTCAAAACGTTCAGTGAGACCGGGCACTCCGCGCTTTGGCTTTGCCAACGGCGACAATTCGATGGGATAATCCACAACGAAAGTCGGCGTATCGATCGTCGACTCCACAAGCGCCTGAAACAGCTCGTCGAGGAGCTTAGGTCGACTCAGCGTGGCGACGTTGTGCACACCGACGCGCTGCGCCACGGTGCGCAATCCGGCGTCGTCAAGCGACATCACGTCGTGTCCGGCCGCGGCCGACAGTGACGGTGCCCACTCGATACGCGGAAACGGCGTGACGAGCACCGGTACCTTGTCGCCTACCAACGGAATCGCGCGAATCGCCCCCGCAGCAGCGACCAGCATCGACTCGACCCGGTCCATCATCACGCGATAGTCGGCAAAGGCTTCGTAAAACTCGAGCATCGTGAACTCAGGATTGTGCGTCCGATCGATGCCTTCGTTACGAAAATCATGGCCGATTTCGTACACGCGTTCAAAACCGCCGACGATGAGGCGTTTGAGATACAACTCGTCGGCGATCCGCAAGTACAACGGCATGTCCAGCGTGTTGTGGTGCGTTACGAAGGGTCGCGCCGATGCGCCCCCGTACAGAGGCTGCAATACCGGCGTCTCGACTTCGAGGTACCCCAACGCGTCCAGATGTGCCCGGATCGTGCGCGTCAACACGGATCGCGCACGAAAGACCGCCCGTACTTCGGGATGCACCGCGAGATCGACGTAGCGCTGCCGTGCCCGCAACTCCGTATCAGCGAACGCGGAATATCGAACCACGGCGCCGTCGACAATCGCTTCCTTGCCAAACGGCAACGGGCGAATGGATTTGGACAGCATCACGATCGACGTCACGCGCACGGTCGCCTCGCCGGTGCGGGTGCGCATCATCACGCCGCGTACACCCACCCAGTCACCCAGGTCGTACTCCGGGAGCACTGCCCACGAGTCCTCGCCGAGTTCGTCGCGACGGAAGTACAGCTGCACGCGACCGTCCATATCCGCGACGTGCGCAAAGGCCGTTTTGCCCTGGCTGCGCCACGACGTGAGACGGCCTGCCACCGAGACCGATGGCCCCGTGTCTGCATCGCCGAGCGCTGCCACCGCCTCGACCGTCGAATGCGAGCGATCATACGAGTAGGCGAACGGCTCCGTGCCCAATGCACGCAGTCGCTCGAGTTTCTCCAGACGCGCTTTGATCAGAAAATTGAGATCATCGCTCACCCGGCTTGCCCCTCGCCGCCGACGGCACTCTCCGCCTTAAGGAACGCGTGAATGAACGGATCGATGGCACCATCCATGATTTTCTGCACGTCGGGGATTTTAAGTTCGGTGCGGTGATCGTTGACCATCGTGTACGGCTGAAACACGTAGCTGCGAATCTGACTGCCGAACGACACATCTTGCTTGTTGGCATCGAAGGCCGCTTTCACCGCCGCCTGCTTGTCGGCTTCGCGCTGATACAACTTGTTCTTCAGTTGCTTCATCGCCGTCGCCTTGTTCTTGAACTGCGACCGTTCCGCTTGCGATGCGCAGACGATACCACTCGGCAAGTGCGTGATCCGCACCGCCGACGACGTCTTGTTGACGTGCTGACCGCCAGCGCCTGACGCGCGGTAGACATCAATGCGCAAGTCTTCGTCGCGAATCTCGATGTTGATTTCCTCGTCCACGACCGGATACACAAACACCGAGGCAAAACTCGTGTGACGGCGCGCCTGCGCATCGAACGGAGAGATGCGCACCAGCCGATGCACGCCGGACTCGCCGCGCAGAAATCCGTACGCCGAAAGCCCCTTGATCTCGAGCACCGCACCCTTGATTCCGGCCTCTTCGCCTTCGCTGAGGTCGAGCATGTCAATGCTGAATCCCCGACGTTCGGCCCAACGCACATACATGCGCATGATCATCTGCGCCCAATCTTGTGCTTCCGTGCCGCCCGCTCCGGCCGAGATCTCCAACTGTGCATCGCGGAAATCATCGCGGCCACGAAGCAGTGTCCGCAGCTCGAACGCATCAAGCTCGCCGGCCAACTTTTCAACTTCCACGTCGACATCTGCCGTCATGGACTCGTCGGGCTCCAGGCTCAGCATCTCGTCGAGCTCGCGCGCCGAGCGTGTGCGTGCCTCAAGCGCATCGAACGGATCCACCCATCCCTTGAGTTGCTTCACCTGCTGCACAATGTCGCGAGCGTGTTCCTGATCGTTCCAGAACGCCCCCTCCGACATTTCATTTTCGTACGCGATTAACGTCGAGCGTTTAGTCTCGACGTCAAAGATACCTCCGCATGTCGGCGAGTCGTTCTTCTGCCCGCGCGAGCACCTTGACACGTTCGCCGTCCTGCATCCCTACCTCCACGTACGACGTGAGCCACTTTCCGCGTGGGATCGTGGCTCGTCGAGTTCACCAACGGGCACCGAGGCGCGCGCGCAAACAAGCGTGCGCAGTCTCAAAAGATAACGTCGGCGACGTAGAGCTTCCAGCGGCAATAACTGCTCAAAACACTTTGCGCCCGCCTCCCAACAATTCATTGAGCGCTTCCTGAAAGTGCGGCGACGATTCCGCCAGATCGCGCCCGACCTGCTCCACATACTCTTCGTAGCTTCTCTTGATCTCCTCGCGAAACAGCTGCCGGAGCGTACCATCGCGCAGCCCCTCTTCGCGTCGCTGTGGATGATAGGCGACGAGATCAGAGACGAGTGCCCTGGCCAATCGTCGCGCGCGCTGTCCGGGGTCCGCGTTCAAAAAGGGATTGATCGTGCGTCGAGTGGCG
>JAYSVL010000496.1:0-11437 GCA_043718595.1 Gemmatimonadaceae bacterium | reverse complement strand
CAACTAACGGAAGACACGCGGCGGTCACGGGAGAAACGCGCCGTCCGCACTGGCCGATGTTAGGCCAACAATGTCTCGTGGAAATTCAGGCTAGCGCCGAGCCTTGCCCTGGGCGTCCCGGTTCCGCGACCGCATTTCGTTTATATGCACCGATTCCTTGAGCTCCCTGACACTCATGTGCACCATCCCAAACGTCTCCACCTGCGCCTGCAGCTCCCGCCACAATCGGTCCAACTCCGCATCATCGTGCGCGTAGTCACGAATTCGCCTTGCTGTCGCTTCCAGCACCGTGCGCGCCCGCCGGAAATCACCTTCGCGGTTGGCCTCGGTTGCCGCATCCCGTGCCCGCGCGGCGTACAGCATCGCCACTTCACGATCCACCGCCCGGTCGCGCGGCTGCGCGTCATTCATGGCGTGCGTTTCGTACCGCCAGGACTGCTCCTGCTCCACTGCGTCCACGCCAGCGATGTTCACACGCACACCTGTCGTCGCGCCTTCGCGATCATCCGGAAACGTGAGCCGCACCACGAGCAACAACTCCTGTCCCGACGTCACATCACCCAACTGCACCCGCAGCGTGTTGTCACCCACCGCCTGCGAACTGCGATAACGATTCAATAGCTCGCACTCGGCACCTGACGGCAGTGTGACCTGCACCAGCGCGTCGCGATGCACCACTTCCAGCGCTTCGCCCAGTTCGCTGGTCAGCAAGTCGGGAATCTGCCGCGGCGTTTCAATGAAGTAGAACTGCCCGCCACTTTCGTGCGCGATCTCGCGCAGCAATCGTTCGTCAAAGTCATCACCCACGCCAAACGTGGTGGTCGCAATACCGCGCTGCCGCAGATCGTCGGCTGCGGCTACCAGTGCCGATGGTTCGGTGATGCCTGCATTCGCCAGTCCATCAGTCAATAGCAACACGCGATTCACGTTCTCTCTGGACAGATGCTCCAGCATCTGCGTCGCGGCGCTCATCCACCCGGCGTACAGATCGGTCCCACCACGCGGACCAATGTCCGAGAGTCGCTGCAGTGCCATGCGCTTCGCGTCTTCCGTGGCCAGTGTCGACCGCGAGAGTACGTCCACCGCCGTGTCGTACACCACCAGCGTGAACCGATCCTGCGGTCGAAGCAGGCGCAGCGACTGCGTAACCGCCTCGGCGGCCAACGCAAACTTGCGCGCACCGTCCATCGAACCCGATCGGTCGAGCACGATGCCAACGTGAATGGGCAGACGCCCGTCACGCGCCGGCGCGATGGGCGCCGTCAGCGAGATCATGAGATACCGCGTACTCCGCGAGGTTGCGCGCAGCAGCGTACGGTCGGTACGCAGGGACATTTTCATGCTGTTCCTCCGCCAAGGGTAGGACCGGGCAATACGACGCGCCGTCGGTCCTGCGGAGATTACCGGGAGGGTCTGACAGTCGCCCTCAGTCCCCTGCCATTGCCCTCAGTTGCGTCGCCATAACGGCGCGCATGTCCTCTGGTGCAATCACCTCTGCCTCTGGTCCATACTGCAGCACGTGACGCACGGCCCACGATTCGTCAGCGACGGGATGCTCCAGCGTCAGACTTCCATCCGCCGCCAGCGCCGCGCCCTCCCGTTCGGCCACCCATCGCGCAATGCGTGGCGAGTAACGAACCGTCATCCGTCTCGTCGTGTCCGAGGCGAATGCGCGTCCTGACTCCATCACCCGCTTCACCACGGACGTGTCAGGCTCGAACGACTCGTCGAGCAGATTCACGGCTTCAATGCGGTCCAGTCGGTAATGCCGCAGTGCTCCATCGTCACCCACGGTGACCACGTACCACATGTGCTCGGCGTACACCATTGCATGTGGACGCACTCGTCGCTCGACACTCGTGGCCGCACCGCCAGCGCGATAGCGAATCATGACCACCTGACGTTCCTGCACCGCGGCCCGCAGCATGGATTGGTGTTCGGCGTGGCCCACGTCAGCAAGGGACGCGTGAGTCAGGTTGCCGTGGTCGTCATTCATTGGCAGCCGCGTGATCGTGGCGCGCAGGCGTTCCAGCGCGCGATCGATCGCCGCGTGATCGGCGGGGGTGCGTTCCAACCGCAGCATCGTCAATCCCAGCTCAAGTGCGCACAGCTCGGGCATGGTGAGACGCATCGGACGATGGAAATGACTTGCAACCATGCTCACCATCGTGTCTCCCACCAGAATCTGTACGCTTTCCAGATGCCCCGGCACGTCGAAGCGATCCGTGATGGACTCGAGGTCCTTGATGATCTGTCGTCGATTCGTGCCAGCCAGCGCCGCCACTTCCTCGAGGTCGTGATCCTCGTCATCCGCGAAGCGCGGAATGACAGCCAGAATCCGGTGCAGTTGCGCGGCAGCGGTATCACCCATGAGCCGCGTACCTCTCCCGTGTTTCGCGTACGAGCCGGGTGTACTCGTGCACCAGGGCATCCGGCGACACGGGCGTCGCGTCGCCGGCAAACGACAAGAGCCAGCGTGCGAAACTGTCCATGCGACGCACCTCGAAGCGGCGGAACGACGGCCCGGCAGCGTCTGGCTTACCTAACGCCGATGCGGCCACGCCGGCGCCGGATGTTGCGCGAAACTCCACGACGGCTTGCAGCGAGTCCAGATCGCCCAGATCCCATGCCCGTCGCGAGCGCGCATGCTCGCGCAGGGAGAAGTCGACTGGGATCTCGTAGTCGTGCTTCGCACCCGTCGGCTTCAATACCGTCACGTCACCCATGCGGCTCACTCGAAAGTTGCGCAGCGCATCCTTGTCGACATCGCGCGCCACCAGATACCAGTATCCGCTTACATAGAACAGACCGTAGGGTTCGATTGTTCGCGATGACGCGCTGTCGGCACCCATGCTGTGATACTCGCAGCGAACGCGCTTGCGATCGAAGAGCGCGTCGCCGAGTGTTGCAAGGGTGTGTGTGTTGGCGCGTGTGGGCGGTGGCAGAAGAATGTCGCCGTCATACCTTGGGTCAGTGCGCGCGTCAGTCGCGCCAACCGGCAAGTCAAACGCCAGCTTTCGCATGGCACTGCGCGCATGGTCGGCCAGCGTGGGATCACCAATTTGCAGTGTGCGTGCTGCCGCTTCGCCGATCAATTGCAGCTCGTCGGGCTCGACTGTGAGCGACGCCAGAGAGCCATAGCCGTACTTGGTTACTTTGGTGGGTTGCACCACGCCGCGCGCACTCACGAGACACAGATACGGGAGATAGAACTCGCGCGCGCGCAGTGTGTACGCCGATGCTTCGTCGCCAGGATCGCCTACCGATTCAATCGGGACACCCTGTTCGCGCAGCTCGTCCTTGTCGCGCTCGAACATGCGCTTCACCGTGTCCGACGCGGCACCGGCCTCAACACTGCCGTCGGCCACGTATGCGGGCACTCGGCGCGCCAGCTCGAGAAACGTGAGTGGCGATCGGTGTTCCAGCAGTACGGCCAGCAGATCGATCCACCGCTGGAGTTTGGAGGAGGGCATGGCTGAGCCTAGCACCAGGGTCTGTCAGTCGCTGCGCTGCCGACGTCCCATGGTCGATCTACTGGGCAATCCCGCCCAAATACTTCCCGTACCACGCCAAATACCGGTCATACCGATCCTTCACAAAACTCGGCCGCGTGATCCCGTGAAACTGCCCCGGATACACTACCATCTGCGACGGCACGCCGAGCGATAAAAGCGCTTGGTACATCTGCTCGCCACCGCTGATCGGCACATTGAAATCCTTCTCGCCACCCAGAAACAGCGTGGGCGTCTTGATGCGATCAGCATGCCAGAACGGATACGACAGCTTCTCCCACAGCTTCGGATTCTTCCAGGGAGCACCGAGTTCGCTTTCGTACTGATAGATGTACTGGTCGCTGCCGTACATTGTGGTTTGCAACGCGCTGCCAGCACCGCTGGTCGCCACCTTGAATCGCGTGGTCGTGGCGATGGTGTAGTCAGTGAGAATGCCGCCGTAGCTCCATCCACCGATCCCCATGCGCGTGGTGTCCACAATGCCCATGCCAATCACGTGGTCCACACCCGCCAGCAGATCCTGCACTTCCTTGTTTCCCCAATCGGCAAAGATCGCCCTCTTCCAATCCTGGCCGCGTCCGCTGCTGCCGCGATAGTTCACCGCGAGCACGAGATATCCGTTGGCAGCGAACAACTCGCGCTCGAATGCAAACGCATGCTGATCCTGTCCGTTTGGGCCACCGTGAATGCGCAGCAACAACGGATACGTCCTGCCCGCCTGAAAGTCTGCTGGTTTCACCAATAGCGCGCCCACGGTCAGACCGTCCTTGTTCTTGAACGAGACGTCCTCGGTAGTGCCCACGCGCAGCGCCGAGAACATTGAATCGTTCACGTGCGTCAACACGCGCGCCGTGCCGCTCTCCAGTGCATGTACCTCGGCCTGACGGACGGCAGTTCCGGTGTTCAACACCACGCGACCTGTTGGCGACACATCGTACGTCGACACCACGCGACGGCCCTCCAGCAGTCGCGTGACGGCACCACCAACGACGGGCACACTGGCCAGATGCACCGCGCGATCGTCGCCCAACAGAAATCGCAGTGTGGTGCCGTCGGCGCTCCACGTAAGCGCACTCACATCGCGATCAAGCGTCTGCGCCACAAACCGCGGCGCGCCGCCCGCACTCGGCACCACCGCAATCGTATTCTGTGCGTACGCCGACAACTTTGGTTCGCTGCCCTGCAGATACGCGATGAACTTGCCGTCGGGACTCCACACCGGACCTGCATCAGGTCCGTGCCACGTAGTGAGTCGGCGCGGTGTCGCACCCGCGGTGGCGTCGACGATGTAGATGTCGGTGTTGTTGACGCGATCCGGATCGGCCTCGCCACGCTCAGTGACGAAGGCAATCTGCTTCCCATCGGGCGACCAGCGCACCGAGCTGTCGTCATAGTCGCCGGTGGTGATCTGCACCGACTGCTTCGTAGCAACATCCACGATCCACACGTGATCACGCAGTCGATCGAGATACCCTGCGACATCGCGCTTGAAGCCGAACCGATCAAGCACGATCGGCTTCGGATTCTTCGACTTGAGCGAATCGGGTTTGGATTCGTCCGGATCGGGGTCGTGCGACACGACGACAATGCGTGTGCCATCAGGCGACCATTCGTACTCGTTCACACCGCCTTTCACGTCGGTGAGTCGCACTGCTTCACCGCCGGCGCGATCGAGCAGCCAGATCTGACCGCCTTTCGATTCGTAGCGGCCCGACACGAATGACAGATAGCGATTGTCTGGACTGAAGCGCGGATTGCTTTCCGGTTCCGGCGACGCCGTCATGCGGAGTGTGCGTATGCCGTCCCATGAGACCATCCATACGTCACTGTCGGACTTGTCCTTGGCCGAGTCGGTGGTGGTGACGGTGTAGGCAATCCAGGAGCCGTCGGGCGAGATGCGAGCGGCACCGACATCGCGCAGACGGTAGACGTCGGAGGAGCGGATGGAGCGCGGCGTTTGTGCCTGCGCATAACCAGGCGTGAGGGAAAACCCAACTGCGAGTGTGACGGAAAGCGCGATGACGCTCGGCATGCGGTCCATATGCGGCGTGTGTGTGGGAGGGGAGACTATGTGCGAAGACGAGGTGTCGTGGTCAGCCAGTGCTCACACCACGCGCCTACGCGTTCGGCCCGATCGAGCAGCGCGCGCGCTTCTGTGAGTTCGGCGACGTAGCCCTGATACTCGAACCGATCCTTCTCGGCCATGACGCGTTGAATGTCCTTCGACGCCTTGTCGGTCAGGCGATTGCCGAGCACATCGCGCAGCAACGTAAGAGTGGCCGCGTGGTCTGCGCTGGTTGAGCGCTTTCCGCCGGAGTGTACGGCAACAGCGTCGGCGAAAGTAATCACACTGTGCACGGCGAGTATGGCCAGAGCGCTCGCATGACGCGCGTCGCCGGTCCCGTTGATGGCTCGCGCGGCGTGCAGCAGTCGTCGGCCCACCTCGGCGTGGCTGTCTGCGCGAGCAGGATCGGTGCGTTTCGCGCGATCCGTTCGCGCCATCATCGGAGCAGTTCGCCGAGCGGCGGCCCCATGATCGTCACCGCATCGCGCGCCAGCTCTGGCCATGGTGCCGAGCCCGCTCCCCAACCGCGCTTCGCCTCGCGGATCGTGTACGCAATTGGTGCCAACGTCACGCCGTAGCGGGACTGCAGATGGTTGACGCCGGCCAGCGTGCGATCGAGGAGGACATCCCGGTGACTGGCGTCGCGCGCCACGAGCAGAATGTCGAGATCGCTGTCCAGTGTCTCTTCGGCGCGGGCCACGCTGCCAAACAGGTACAGTCCGAGCGGTGGACGCTGGTCGCCGGCCGCGATGGTGACAATCGCGGTTCGCACGTTTCTCGCGAGTTCCGCTTCGGCGCTGAACAGGGCGATCAACGCGGGTGCGAGGCTGTGCTGCGGGTTGAGATCGGTCAGGTGATCGCGGCCGCCTGTGAGCTGGGTGGTGACGCGTAACGCATGCAGGTCCGCGAGCGCGGCCTGCGCGCTTCGAAGCGTGACGCCGGCACGACGCGCAAGTTCACGTTGGGACAGTGGCGCTCCGCGCGCTGTGAGCACGCGCAGGATACCGACTTTGGCGCGTGTCCCGAGGATGGTGCCCAGCGGTTCATGCATCGGAGGTGGTGCCGGGAATTGTGACATGCGATAAAGTAGTCATATGACTACTTTATAGTCAACCGCCCCGGCAATGCTGTGGTGGGACGTGGAGCACAGGGCCAAAGGAGAGGTTCGTTGATATCCAGAATGCGCACGCCGTACGCAGACTGGAACGAGTAGTGCATGTGACCACAGACCAACGGCGGACAATTCATCTGTCGCCAGATCTTCTCAACCACATCGGCGTTTTCGTCGCGCCAGTCTGCCGGTACTCCAAATTGCAGCTTGGCCAGCGGATTGGACGACGACGCAATGATGTGCTGCGGGGGCACATGCGTGACCATGAGATCTAGGTCACTCCACAAGGCGGTTCGTGCTGCTTGCTCTGGCGTGATGTTTTCCTCGTCAAACCAATCGACGCCCAGTTTTCGAAACCGATAGTCGATGCTCGCCGCGCCACCGAGACATCCTATCCGCAACCCTCCGATCTCGAGCACCGAGCCGTCGGGAACGAAGTAGATGCTCGAGGCTACCGCCACAGGATTCGGAGCGTTCAACCAGGGCATCGACGGGTAGTGTTCGTGGTTTCCTCGAATCCAGTAGACCGGTCGTTGCATGGAAGATCCGATCGCGCGCCATTGATCAGCGAGACTCGGATACCATCCGAAATCGCCAACCTGCAGTACGGGAATCCCGGGCGCGAGCACGCGATCCAAGTGCACCAAGGCACGCGCATCACCATGCAAATCGCCGAGCAACGCAAATTGACAATCGACAGGATCAGACATCGATTAAGTGCCGTTCAACCCAGGTCGCGAACTCCTCGAGCGACGTGAACAGTTTGGCGGCCGTTTCCTTGCGTCCGTGCCGTATTCCGTATTGTGATGTCGATTTTTCTTTTAGGATGCTGGCCAACGCTTTGGCGATTGCGGGCGGCAGTCTGTTGCCGGCGGCGGCGCGAAGCAACGGGACCACTTTCTCGTGCTGCTCCTGATTGACGACTCCTTTCTGTCGTGACGTCACGGCATCGGCGTAGCCGATCGCCGCGCTGGCAATCAGCGAGATCACCGGATTCGCATTCGAGGATTCGTCGAGCAGCGTGAGTTGAGTGCGCGCGGCCTCGTGGAAGGCGCGCGCGTTGTCGCGACGCCCCCTCCAATGCTCCGACGGTACGGCCTTCTGCGCTCCGCCGCGTCTCATGCGCGACGCCCGTCCGCCCGCACCGACTGACGCGCCTCGCGTGCGGCGAAGCGCTGGCGTACGACATCCGGCGCGGCGCCGACCAGTGGAATGGCCTCAGCGCGCGCGCTGATCCACCATGGATCACCGTCAGCAAGACGCAGGATATCCGCGCCGCTCAATCCCATGACCGAAATGTCCACACGCTCCATGTCTTCCGTCTCTGTCAGCGCGCTGCGCAAAGTGTCGACTGCATCACCGACAGCGTGATCGTCCCCCACGACGATGGCAAGATCGATGTCACTGCTCGACGTATCATTTCCACGCGCAACACTCCCGTACAGCCACACCGCATCGATTGGCGGATTGATGGACGCGGCCGCCGCTCGGATCGCGTCGAGCACACGTGTCGTGCGTTGTGCTTCGCCGGTGAACAGCGCCTTGAGGTGCTCGCGAAGCGGATGCGCCGGTGCGATCCGATAGGTGACGCCTCGTTGTCGTCCGCTCGACTGTACCAATCCTTCGTCGACGAGAGTTTTCAGGGCACGACGAATTCCGCTCTCGTTCATTTTGGTCTGCGCGGCGAGCTCTACCGTTCCGATCGGATGATCGCGCAGCGAGAGCTCACGCAGAATTCGCACGCCGCTGGGTGATCCAAAGGTGAAGTCGAGTGGAAAGCGAAAGTGGGAACGGGCGGCGAAAGGAGGGCGCATGATCGTCGGTATTATGAGCCTGCTAACGGTACTATAATACGCATACCGGTATTAGAATACCGCGACTGGCACCCCTTCACAAGGGCGCGACCACCGGTTAGGTCCTAAGTGCTACGCAGCGCTTCCTGTCCACGGTTTGATCCACGGAAACGCGCTGACACCACGGAAACCACACGGATACAAACTCCAGTTGGTTTTACTTCCGTGTGGTTCCGTTTCTTTCAGTGCGTTTCCGTGCGCAGCGCAGTTTCACAGCGTCTCGGGTCCAGATCATTCGCCGCACGCCAGGTCGTTCGCCAAGCACGAGGCCGAGGTTGGGCCCGTGCCCTTCACCCCAGCCGAAACGGCAACTTCCTCAGTCGCTTCCCCGTCGCAGCGAACACGGCATTTGCCACAGCCGCAGCGATCGGCGGTACCCCAGGCTCGCCAATCCCACCCGGCGCTGCCGCACTGCTCACCGTGTACACCTCCACACGCGGCGACTCACTCATCCGCAGCATCGGATACGTATTGAAGTTCGCCTGCACCACCTGACCACCAGCCACCGTGATCTCGTTTTTCAGCGCGCAGGTCAGCCCGTAGATAATCGAACCTTCCATCTGTGCCGCGAGCGTATCGGGATTGATCACCACACCGCAATCCACCGCGCAGATCACCTTGTTCACCCGAATGACATTGCGCTCCACGGTCACTTCGGCGATCTGCGCCACATAGCTGCCCGTCATCGCATGCACCGCGATACCGCGCCCTGATCCCGCAGGCATGGGCTTACCCCAGTCGGACTTTGACACGGCCAGCTCCAGCACACCCACGTATCGCGGGGCGTCGGCCAACAACTTGCGACGCAGCACCACCGGATCCTGCTTGCCTGCGGCCGCCAGTTCATCAAGGAACGCTTCGGTAACAAACCCTGTCTGCGAATGACCGACTGCACGCCACGGGGCGACGGGTACCGCCGATGTCGCCACCACCAGTTCCACGCGCAGGTTGGGAATCGCGTACGGCAAGTCGGCCGCACCACCAACGGTGTCGCCATCGCTCAGTGCATTCTGCGTCACCAGGCGATGTGTCCACGCCACCGGCATGCCGTCAGCGCCCACCGCGCCACTCATGCGATGCAAACCAAACGGGCGATACAAGTCGTGCTGCATGTCGTCTTCACGTGTCCACATCACCTTGACCGGCGCGCCCGCGAGCTTCGACAAGCGGACCGCATCCAGCAACACGTCGGGGCGCGAGCGTCGACCGAAACCACCGCCCACCATCGTCACGTTCAGCTTGACCGCACTTGGACTCACGCCGGCAATCTGCGCAGCAGTCGTCTGGAAACTCGTCGGCGCCTGCGTGGGCACCCACACGTCCACACCATCGGCGCGCACGTGCGCCGTGCAATTCATCGGCTCCATCGTGGCATGCGCCGCGAACGGCAGCTCGTAGTCCGCCGAGATAACATTCGTCGACGACGCAAGTGCAGCGGCCGCGTCACCGCGGTTCGTGAACATCTTCCCCGACTCGGCTAACTGCGCCGTAAATCGACGACGAATCTCATCGCTTGTGAGCGACGCGTTCGCGCCAGCGTTCCACTCAACCTTGAGCGCCGCACGACCCTTGAGCGCGCTCCACGTGTCCGTCGCCAGCACGGCCAATCCGCTCTCGAACTGCACCACATCCTTAACACCTGATATTGCCTTGGCGGCACGCGCGTCGAACGACGCCACGGTCCCACCGAACACCGGCGGACGCAGCACGGTCGCAATCAACATGCCCGGCACGCGCACGTCGATGCCGAATTGTGCGCTGCCGTTGGTCTTGGACGGAATGTCCACGCGCGGGCGCTTCGTGCCGACGATGCGAAACGTCTTGGGGTCCTTGAGCGGCGGGTCGGTAGGCACCGGCAATGCCGCGGCAGCGTTCGCCAGCTCGCCATAGCTCGCGCGACGTCCCGATGCGTTGTGCAACACGAACCCTTGCTCGGCGCGACACTGCGATCGATCCATCGACCACATGGTCGCTGCTGCCGAGATCAGCATCTCTCGCGCCGTCGCGCCCGCCTTGCGCAGCGGAGCCCAACTCGTGCGAACACTCTGGCTGCCCACGGTCATCACGCGACGCGGCCACGCCGACGGATTGTCGGACATGCGCTCGATGCGCACCAGATTCCAGTCGGCATCCAGCTCTTCGGCCACGATCATCGGCAGCGCGGTCATGACGCCCTGGCCGAGTTCGACGTGGTCGGCGTAGAGCGTGATGATGCCATCGGTGCCAATGCGCAGGTATCCGTTCGGCGCGAGATCAGCCGCCGCGCTGTCCACCAACGACATCGACTCCGCATCGGCGACGCGGAATCCGATCAGCAGACCAGCTCCAACGGTGGCGCCGACGGTTAGAAACTCACGCCGGTCGATTGTGCGCGGGGTCATCGTCCGGACTCCGACTGCACGCCAGCAGCGGCGCGATGGATGGCTTTGCGAATGCGTTCGTACGTGCCGCAGCGGCAGATATGCGAATTGAGCGCGGTGTCGATGTCAGCGTCCGTCGGCGTGGGCTTGACCGCCAGCAACGCAGCCGCCGCCATGATCTGTCCTGACTGGCAGTAGCCGCACTGCGGCACCTCCTCGGCGATCCACGCCCGCTGCAGCGCATTCGCGCGCGCGGGCGACAGTCCCTCGATGGTGGTCACGCTCTTCTTCGCCGCGACGCTGATGGTGGTGCGACACGATCGCGTGGGTTGGCCGTCTACGTGAACGGCGCAGGCTGAGCACTGACCAATGCCGCAGCCGTACTTGGTGCCGGTGAGTCCAAGCGTGTCACGCAACACCCATAGCAGTGGTGTGTCGGGGCTGACATCGACCGTGCGCGGCGTGCCGTTCACGGTGAGGGAGAACTGGGTCACGGGGACCTCGCGGTGGGAAAGGGCTCAGTCTAATCTACAGAC
>JAYSVL010000495.1:0-11440 GCA_043718595.1 Gemmatimonadaceae bacterium | reverse complement strand
AGCACGCCGACCTAGACTACGGAACGCTCTCGTACACCATCCCGCTCAAAGATCTCGATTTCAACAGGACCCGTGTGCGGGAGATGGTCGTGTTGTCGGGGCAAACGCTGAACAAGCCACGTTTCGAGCTCGTGCTGACCGCAGCCCGAGATCGGCCACCGTTCGTCAAAGAAGCGGGAGGCACGCGTGCGGACGTGACGAGTGTTTCCGTCCCCTTCGGGGACGAGAGCGCCGGCTACCAAGCATACTTTCCACTCCATCACGCCGCGATGTTGTGTGGCGCTTCCGACACGACCTCGCTGGTGTCCGCGGTCCCGGAAGGCCGGTACGAGAGCATGTTCAATCGCAATTGGATTGACCTAAAGCCAGACGGCGTGGTCGCGGTATACAACGCAAGCAACTCTAAGAACTACGACGGCACGTACACCGTCCAGCACGACACGGTCGCGATGAAGTTGAAGGGGTTCGGCGTGTCTATGGCGCCCATGTATTTGATCAGCGGCAATCGCCTGTTGGTCTCCGGTAAATGGGAGACCTATGGTAAGCGCGTGCCAGAGCCGCAGGTGGCGACCACTGCGACCCCATCCGCGGCCCGTCAGGCTACACCGGCGGCCGCGGCCAGCGCGACGGGCATGACAAACGCCGACGTCGTCAAGATGGTCGACGCGGGCTTATCGGAGACCGTGGTGAGCACGGCGATCTCGCAGGAGCGCGCAGTCGCGTTCGATCTCACAACGACGGGCCTGATTGCCCTCAAGAAAGCCAAGGTGCCCGATGTCGTGATCGCGGCGATGCAGGCGCGCGTGGGAGCGCCCAAAGCGACGGCGGCCGCCCCCGTCACGGACGTCGCGCCGCGTCCTAAGTACGATCCGAACTTGGCGGCGCCGACGCAGCCTGCGGCCAATGGGTGTGATGGAATCGAGATGATGGGCGCAATTAACAGCGAACCGGTACCGTACGTCATCATGACCGTAGCGAAGATCCGAAATACCACGAACATCACGCGCGTCGTAGGCATTCAGTGGCTCGATATGTACGGACAAACACAGAAGGCACAGGTCGAAGTCGGCGCCGGCCAAATCGCGAGCGCACAGATCAACATGGGCAAGAAGGGAGAGCGGCCGCCGCAGATGGTGCAATTGTGGCGGTGTCGCTAGGGCGGACGGACGCTTGGCGCTTTGCGTGGCGCGATCTTCAGTTGTGAACAGTGCGCGCCCCAGCTGCCCCGCGATCGCGCGCAGGCTGAGCCCTTGCCGACGCAGCAGCATCAACGCGTAACTTTCCAGCAGGGTGATCTGGGTGTAGGTCATGGCGTCCTTTCTCTTGGCGGAGGATTGAAGCCTAGCAGTACAGCGCGTGTTGCTGGCGGCTTCGCAGTTGCGTGTCGAGTGCTGAGCCTCGCTCAGCCACTTCTAACCCTCACGGTGTTAACGCGCGCGATGCGCGGAGTGCCCGACCACGGTCGAAGAGGCGCGTCGCCAGGTCACTGCGTTTGTCACGCACTACAACGAACACCGCCAGCACAGTGCGATCGGCTAACATCACGCCCGACCGCCTCGCCGGTCGCTCCAAGGAGGTCTGGGCAACGCGCGATGCCCGGCTCGAAACCGCGCGCGCGGCCCGGCGGCGCGCGCATCATGTCATCGCCGCATAACACCGCGTGATAATCGTCGTGCTATTGCATTGTCCGTCCACCCCCGTGTCTCATTTTCGCTGAACCAGAACATGATCCCGCCGTCGGCATTGCCGCGGCCCTCGCGCTAGGCACCACGCTGGGAGCCCAACGGCTCGGAATTGTGTGAGGCACGGATGGAGCACGAAGGAAGGGCGTACGTACTCCCTTCCTTCCAACTCCCTAAGACTAGGGCGTAAGCACTCCCTAAACTCGTGCGGACCTGACGTGCTATCGCGGCTGATCGTGCGTGACCTTCACTTCATCCAGAAGATCGCAGTGCCACACTGCGCGCCAGTCGCGCCGTTTCCCGTGCTGTTGTAGCGCAGTGGTGTGTTGGTAGGAGTGTAGTACTCAAAGCCGATGATGTCGGCCGCGTTGATGCTGCTGAGGTCCGGCCCTTCGTACAGCACGCCGTTGACAATCGTCTGTGGGTAACATCGTCGGCCAGAGCGTTCGCTGACGAGGTATTCAGCACCACCCTTTCCACTCGTTCGAACGCCCGCGATACGGCTGATCAGCAGTCCGCCGACTCGGCGATCACCATGCTGCTGAAAGAACGACCAGTCGAGAAACCGTCCGAGTCCCATCGTTAGCGTGAGTCCAAGGAGCGTCGGCAGGACGGCGAGCAGCATAACTCGCATGACCGCTTCGCCCGAACCAGACGAATGCCTGTGGGGTAGCACGACGTTCTCTCCGGATTGCCGCCACGTTCGCTGCCCTCCACGTCCGCATTTCGCACGCGCCCGCATCATCAATGTACGGGGTGCCACTCGACTCCCGCCAAACACCAGGAGTTTCTTGCGCTGCAAACACGCTGTGAACGTTGCGCTTGCACTCGGTATACTGTGCACTCTGCCGCTCGGCGCGCAGTCGGCAGTCGACATTACAGTCGGCCTATCCAATGGTTCGGGCGCGCGGTATTTGAGCGGGCCGTTGTTAGCGCTCGACCTCACGGCGGCGCGCAGCTTCAGGACGGTGGGGCGCGCAGCGATTTCCGCAGGAGCCCGCAGCAGCGACTTGGGGGCACACGGCGATAGCTGTGAGTTCATCGACGAGAGCAGGACCACGTGCCGTTCGCGTCTGCCGAGCCAATTGCACTTGTCGGCGCTCGCTGGCGCTTCACTGGCGCACAGCGTCCTCGAGGTTCGGGTCCTCGCTGGCCCTCTTGTAGCAATCGGGCCCGCGCACGGTGTCGGTGGCGAGTTCCTCGCAGACGCTGCCGTAGGTTCGAAGCGAATGAGCGTCGTGATCGCCGGCCGTGTCAGTGCATTGACGCCCATCCAAGGTGGTGCGCTATGGGGCCGCGCCATCACCGCCGGGTTGCGCCTCCGACCGTAGACGCCGTAGGAGATGAAGTTTACATGTTCCCCACGCGCGTCACCCTGACCGTCGTCCGTCCCTCGGTACAGCGCGGTACTGACAAATCCCCACCGTCAATGCTCAGCGTCCATTGCACTGGCACATCCCGGCCGATCGCCGCTGCCGGCACCCAGTCGCTCACACCGCTCAAGTCCGGCATCGCCAGTGTAACCGCCGCACTGCCTGCATATGCCCGCGACGCCGACACCGACATGCTTTGCAAACGATCCTGATACTGCAGCGCGATCGGTCCGGTGTAGATCGGTGGCACGGCACTGAGCGTGAGTTGCAGCCGCTTGTACGGCCCCGCGAGCGTGCGCACATCGGGCGTCACAATCACGTTGGGCAAGGTGATGCTGCGCGTTTCAAGCGCGTGCATCACCATCGTGGCGGTCCGCACGCCTACCGTGCTCGCGCTGCGCACTGTGAGCTGATGAAAATCGCTGACACGCTGATACGTTTCCGGAATGCCCAGCGCACTGAAGCTCGTGCCAATGGGCGCGCGCGTGAATATCGCATTCGCTGTGCACGCATCGCGGGTGAGATAGTCGAGCGAGTAGGAGAGCAAGTCGCCGGATTGCACGGTGCCGGCAATCGCCATCGGACGCTGCACCGCGTTGAACGCTTCCGCGCCGGTGAGTGAGAAGGATCCAATCGACTCGCCGTTCGCCACGTTGATATCACGACGAATCAGGAAACGAGCGGTCGCACCAAGGGCAGCGTAGCCAAGCAAGTCGTGTGCACCATTCGGCACACCGTCAAATGAAAACTCCGGCACCGCCATGGTCGACGCTGCACTGATCCCGCCAAACGCATACGTCCACACTTCGCCCACCGCTCCGTGCAATCCGGTGCCCAGCAGACGTTTCGCGCCACTCGGCGGTGCGCACAGTGACAGGGGTGCCGCGCTGAATTCGCTTTCCGTGAGATAGCGCACGTTTAGACTAGCACCGTCAATCCACGCGACACCACCTTTTTCCGTGACCGAGAAGCGCGCCGTGCCATCAACCGCGCGCAGTCGCTGCCACGCGCCCGTGCCGTCCAGCACGGCGATCCATGTCGGCGCACTGCAATGCCGCACATCGAGGATCGCGTTGCCCGCATTGCCCGATGGTGCGC
This sequence comes from Gemmatimonadaceae bacterium, assembly GCA_043718595.1. GTDB lineage: Bacteria > Gemmatimonadota > Gemmatimonadetes > Gemmatimonadales > Gemmatimonadaceae > Gemmatimonas. The sequence continues at coordinate 7,287 of JAYSVL010000495.1, read as the reverse complement.
GCACGGTCACCCGAATGCGCATCGTTCGTTCGGCGGTTGGCATCAGCCCAATCGGTGCCGCGCGCAACACGAGCGTGTCGTCGCCTGCGGGTGCGTTGGCCGCAGCGGCAATCGTCACGCGCACACTGTCGCTCAGCGTCACCGCGGGATCGACACTTGCCGTTACACCGGTTGGCAGGCGATCGGTCGTGACACGCACGTCACCCGCGAAGCCGAGTCGCGCGATGCGCAGCATGAGTACAGTGCTCGCGCCAGCAACGAGCGTCACCGACGAGTCGGACGAGATCACAATACTGGATGGCGTGACCAGAACGCGCATTGCGGCGACAGCGTCCGCCGCGCCACTCGCTGTCGCGCGCAACGTGACTGGATACGCGCCGGGCAACACGTCTGCGCGTGCAGACACGGTTACGGCGGCGACGCCGTTCAAGGTCGCGGTGAAGAGCGCGGTTTGACAATCAGCTCGGCGCTCGCGCTGTTTGCTTGCGATACACTGATTTGCGGCGCGACAAGTAGCTGCAGCACATCAGGCGTCACCGTGACGCGCAGCGTTGCCACGTGATCAGAGAGACCTGGTGACGACGCGCGCACCTGCATCGCGTATGTGGCGGGCGTGACGGTCGGTGCAACGGCAATCGTCAACACATCGTCGTCCTTCGCGGACGTGATGGTACCAGTGATGCCTGCGGCGCCAGCGACGGATAGTGTTACCGCACCGCTGAAATCTGTGCGCGTGAGTTTCGTGTTCAGTCGCGCGATGCCACCGCGTGCGATCGTCACAGTGTCGACGACGAGCGCGAGCGTAAATATCGGTGGCGGCACGATGTTGATCGACACCGTGGTGGCGGCGTCTGGCAGCCCCGCCGCGCTGCCGCGCACAAGCATGGAGTAGGTGCCGATGACGGTGAGCGGGTTCACCGTGAGCGTGACCGGTACCGTACTGCGGGCACCGACCGTGCGTGTAGCGCCAATCTGCACCGACACGAGGTTGGGCACGCGTTCGACGACGACCGCGATCGGACCATCGTAGCTGCCGACGCGGTCGACGATCGCTGTAACCGTCACCTGTGCGCCACGGGCCACGGTAAGCGTTGACGAGTCCAAGGCGACAGTGAGCCGGTCAGTCGTGGGCTGCGGCCCTTCGACGATGCGGTCCAGCGTTTTCGTGCACGCGGACGCGAGGACAGCGAGCACGGCGCACAGCGCGAGCAATCTGATCACTGGTGCGAGGCGCGGTGCGCTGGCGATCGGCGTGCCCGTCATGCCGCGTATGTTGCAGGCACTCCGGTCGTTCGGGAAGGCGCGGCCTTTGGGATTCTCCTTTCGCCGAGGTCGTTGGCGGGCTAGCGTACAGGGCGTCTCCAGACGACCTCCACCGGACTCTCCAATGACCCGACTCCTGAACCTCCGCTCCCGCGCCCATCGTCGCATTCACACGGGTGCAGCGCTGGCCACGGCCCTCAGCACAACCGTGCTCGCCGCCACGGCGACGGCACAAGGGCCGACGCAAAACGCCGCCGCTGCCGCAACCGTGACCAACACGCTCACCACGCTGCCCTTCGGCGCGCGCGACGACAAGCCGCTCTCCAAGTGGACTCCGGCCGCGTCCGTCGGACGGCAGCTGTCCGTCAACGACCTCCTCGGCTGGAAGGGCATTCGCACACCCGCGCTGTCCAACGATGGTAAGTGGTTCGCGTACGTGCTCGCGCCAAACGAGGGCGATGCCGAAGTCGTTATTCGCAACACCGCAGCGGGCGCGAAGGAGATGCGCTTCCCAATTGGTGACGCGTCCGCTGGTGGGGGTGGTGGACGCGGTGGTGGTGCACCAGGTGTGTCCATCAGCGGGAACGGCAAGTGGGTCGCGTTCCTGCAGTACGCGAGTGGCGTGCAAGCGGGACGCGGTGGTCGTGGCGGCCGAGGTGCTGGCGCTCCAGTGGCGCCGACGGCGAATGCCAACGCGCAGCCCAAACTCGCTGTCGTGAATCTGGCCGATGGCAGCAAACGTGAATTCGAAAACGTGCGCGCGTTTCGGTTCGCTGGTGAGAAGTCGGATTGGTTGTCCGTGCATCACGCCGCCCCTCGCGCGGCAGGCGGCGCAGGTGCTGCAGCAACGCCGGCGGCAGCAACGGGAACGACACTCGAACTCGTCAACCTGGCTGGTGGCACGCCGCAGCCGATATCTGATGTGGCCGAGTACGCGTTTGACGACAGTGGCGATTGGGTCGCACTGTCGATCGCGACGGACGATCAGTTAGGCAACAGTGTGCAGGTGCGACAATTGTCGTCGGGTGTGTCGCGCTCGCTCGATGCGAAGGCTGCATCGTATCGTCGCCTCACATGGGGCGATTCATCAGACGCGTTGGCGGTGCTGCGTATTGTCACCGATACCGCCGGTGCTGATGAAGACGCTGCCGTGTTGCTCTTTTCTCACGCTGCTGCTGCCAACGCGAAAGCAACAGAGATTACAGCGAAGAGTGCGGGCGTTCCGGCTGGACTCGTTGTGAGTAGCGATCGCGCGCTTGAGTGGGGCGACAGACAGAATGTCTTGTACTATGGACTGCGCGAGCCACGTCCGCCGCGCCCGCGTACGGCCGGTGCATTTACTCCGCCGAGTCCTGGCGGAACGGCGCCGGGTGCGGGTGCTGGTGGACAAGTCGCGGCCGCACCGCAAACAGATGCGGAAGTGCCGTCCCTGATTTTGTGGCACTGGAAGGACCCGCGTCCGCAAGCGCAGCAGCAAGTGCAAGAACCACAAGATCGCACGTTCAATTATCTCGCCGCGTACCATGTGTCTTCGAACAAGAGTGTCCGGCTCGCCGACGACAAAGTGCGCGACGTGTCAATCGGGCCGAAAGACTCGTGGGCGATTGGTACTGACGTGAGTGCCTACGAGCGCATGCAAGGCATCGTTGGCAATGCCTATCGTGACATTTACGCGATCAACGTAGGCACTGGCGAACGGAAGTTGGTGCAAGCCAAGGTGCCGGGCGGTGGCGGACGTGGTGGTGGGGCCGCACTCAACTTCTCACCGGACAACGGCAAATACGCGTATTACGATACCGGGAACTGGAAGACGTACGACTTTGCATCAAGCTCAACGAACATTATTAACGCCAATGCGCCGACGCAGTTCTGGAATACGGAAGACGATCACAATCAGGTGAAGCCGGCGATTAACGGCGCGCTTGTTGGCTGGTCGAAGGATGCAGCCCACGTGCTGGTCCGCGACAACTGGGACCTGTGGCGTTTGCCGGCGAGCGGTTCAGGTGGTGCGCTCAACCTGACCGGCAACGGTAAGGGTTCGCAGACCCGCTATCAGACGCGCGTGCTGTCGGACGCACGCGATCGTGGCGTGATCGATCTGACAAAACCGCTGTACATGGAGACGTACGGCGAGTGGACGAAGAAGGAAGGACTCGCGCAGATCGATGCAACACGCGGCGGTGCAAAAGTCATCAGCGTTGAGGACGCTAAGGTGGACTATCGCAAGGCGCGTGACGCGGACACGTGGGTGTACGCGCGACAAACCGTCGTTACGTATCCCGATTACTACGCCGCTGATGATGCACTCAAGAACGAGCGTCGTCTCACCGATGCCAATCCCCAGCAGAAGGAGATTGCGTGGACACCGGGCGCAAAGCTCATTGACTACACGTGCGACAACGGTGGCGGCAAGCATCAAGCGGTGTTGTATCTCCCGGCCGGGTACGAAGCGGGCAAGACGTATCCGATGGTCACCTACATCTATGAGAAACTGAGTCAGGAGTACAACGCGTACACCGAACCCAACGCCACGCGTTATAGCAACCCAAGCGTGTATACCTCGCGCGGCTACGCGTTTTTGAAGCCCGACATCGTCTACAAGATCAACGATCCAGGCCGCTCTGCTGTGTGGTGTGTCGTGCCCGCAGTGAAAGCGGCGATCGCGACGGGCATGATCGACAAAGATCGCATCGGCCTGCAAGGACACAGCTGGGGTGGATACCAGACGTCCTTTATCACCACACAAACCAACATCTTCAAGACGGCTGTTGCCGGTGCGCCCCTCACCGACATGGTGTCGATGTTTGGTTCGATGTACTGGAACACGGGCAGCACCGATGCGTCGATCTTCATCTCCAGCCAGGGCCGCTTTACCGGTGGCCCGAACGATGTGCCGGCCGCCTACATGCGGAACTCGCCGCAGAACTTTGCGCAGAATCTGAGTATCCCTTTCATGATCCTGCACAACGATCGCGACGGTGCCGTCGACTTCAATCAGGGCATCACCTACTACAACCATCTCCGCCAACTCGGCAAGGACGTCGTGCTGCTCGAGTACGTGGGCGAGAATCATGGCCTCGCACGGCCGGCCAACCAGAAAGACTACAACCTGCGCATGACGGAGTGGTTCGACACATTCCTGCGCGATCAGCCAGCACCAACGTGGCTCAAGGAAGGTGTGCCGCGGTTGGAGATGGAAGAACATCTGAAAGCGCGACGCCCGCTGGTGGATCCCAAGACAGCACCAGTCCCCGCGAAGATTGTACCGTAGCATGAACCACTGCACTCGGATGTTCGCGCGCATCGCCGTGTTGCTGGCCGTCACCGCGGTCGCTGCGCGCGCACAGGCGTTAACGAGTATCACCTCGCTGTACGTGACGTATGCGTCGCGCAAAGTGTCCGCCAACCCAACGGGCGAGGTGAAGGCGCGACTCGATTCACTCGAGCGTGACATGTTCGCGGCCAACTCGGCGGGGCGCACGGCGGAAGTGCGACGGCTGCTGGCCAAGGGCAACGCGGTGTTGTCTGGACGACCGTGGACCGACGTCGCGGACTACGGTGCGTCACTCTTGCTTCGTGCCGATCGTGTGGTGGTCGAATCACAGCAGCCGTACGCGATGCGTCTCGAACAGCTCTATGCGCCGGGCATCGCGCTCGCGCGTTCGCTGTCGGCGCACGCAACGCTGGTGCTGCGTTCCCAAGGCAGTGGCGGGGTGCCCGTAACGTCCACCGTGGTGAAAGATTTTGGCGTGGTGGACGGCGTCAGTCGCGACTTGCGTGAATCGCCGTATGCACTGGAGCTCGATTTGCGCGACGTGGTCGACGGCCGGTATGTGGTGAGCGTCGATGTGCTCGACTCCTCACGCACCCTGGGCACCGTTACGCTGCCTATCGTGGTGCGGAAAGGCGTTGATGCGCTGGCCGCCAAGCTAGAAATAGCGGCGAAGACGGCTCCAGACGCGTTGCGCGCCGACATTCTCTATCCAGTCGACCGGATGAAGAGTGTCAACCGCGGTCGACTGGAACTGCGCACGCTGGATGTCGACAAAGATTTTGCTGCGGCCGACGCCGTTGCTGCGGCCGTGCGCGCGAAGAAAGATCCGTTCGCCAAGCGTACCGGTGACATGCAGCGCCACTACTTGCTCGACGCGGCGAAAGAGATCATGCCGTATCGCCTGCATGTACCCGCGGGGTACGCGTCGTCCAGGCCGATGCCGCTTATTGTCGCGCTGCACGGACTTGGCGGCACCGAAGACGCGTTCTTTGATTCGTACGGCAGCACGTTACCAAAGCTCGCCGAACAACACGGGTACATTCTCGTCGCGCCGCTCGGCTATCGTGTCGATGGCGGGTACGGCTGGGGTGTTGGTACGCCACCAGCAGATCCGGTGGCCCGGCGCAACAGCAGTTTGAGTGAGGTGGACGTGATGCAGGTGCTCGCGCTGGTGCGTGCGCAGTACAACATCGATGCGAATCGCATCTATCTCATGGGTCATTCGATGGGCGCGATTGGTACGTGGTTACTCGCGCCAAAGTATCCCGACATCTGGGCCGCGCTCGGCGCGTTCTCCGGCCAGGGTGCTCCGTCAACGATCCCACTCACCAAGCACATTCCGCAGTTTGTGGTGCACGGTGATGCCGATCCCACCGTGAACGTGCGGGGATCGCGCAGCATGGTGGAGGCGATGAAGACGAACGGCGTGGATGTCACGTACATCGAAGTGCCCGGCGGCAATCACTCGAACGTGGTCGAGCCCAATTTTGAGAAGATGATCCAGTTCTTCAGTGCACATCCGAAGGTGCCAAAGCAGCCTCAAGATCCGCACCTGCTGCTGGCGCCTGCACGGTGAGCAGCGTCGGTCCGTAGCACAGCGACTGCACCGCCGGTAAATGACCGATACGGGCCCGCGGTCGACGTGTTAGCGCAGCTTCTTGCCGTGGTACACGTCCGCCGGGATGTGATGGTTCGGGTACACCTTGGCGAGCACGGCGAAAAGCTTGGGATCGTAGCGGCGTAGGTCGTCTGGGGACCACACTGCCACTTCTACGCCGTTGGTTACGAACACTTCCGCGTAGTTGTTCCAGAACCACCATTGCGTGCCTTCGGCCCAATATTCGGCCAGGGTGTTGACCGCGTAGTGACGCACGCCGCGCGCATTGATGTACATCTTCTTGTCCGTTGCTTCCTTGTACGCCGCCTGCAGTTCGGCATGCACTGTCGGATCAACGCGACGGAGCGAACCTTCAATGCTGTGCGAGAACTCGTGCACGAGTATGTGCTCGCCGAAGTACCGTGTACCGGGATAGCCGAGCACGTTTTCTTCGGCACCGGTGGTGAAGGTGCCTCCCATGCCACGCGCGCGCCGGTCCCAGTACTGTTTGTCGGTCATGGAGCCAATGCCACCAGGCTGGTCGTAGCGTGCGCGCTCACCGTCGGTGAGCCGACGATCGGTGAGTGCTGGCTTCTTCCAGTCGCGCTGCTCCGGCACGTCGGTCGTCATCTCAGTCACGGCCATTACGCCCACAGCTCGCTAGGCTGCTGCACCAGGCCTCGACAGCGATTGTCTCCCAGCCGCGTCGCGCACCATCGGTGCGCCGCAGATTGCGGCGCGCAGACGAAGGGTGTACAATAGACGTATGCCACGCATGCAGGTGTATCTCCCCGCGGAACTGTACAAAGTCGTCAAGTCGCGCCGCCTTCCGGCGTCCGAGCTCCTCCAACGGGCGGTGCGGTCCGAACTCCGACGGCTCGAACTGTTGGCGGAAACTGATCGCTATGTCGATGGGCTTGTGTCCAGGGTCGGTACGCCCACCGCACGGGATCAACAGCGAGCCGCAGCAATCGTTGGTCGCGTTGGTGCGCAGGCGAGGCGCCCGGCCGGATGACCGCAGCGCTCGTCCTGGACTCAGGTGGTGTGAGCCGACTCGCCGAACAGTCGCGCGCCGCGGTCGCAGTGATCAAAGCGTTTCGGGATGCCGACATCTGGCCCCCACTAGTGCCATCGGTGGTGCTCGTGGAGAGCC
>JAYSVL010000494.1:0-3683 GCA_043718595.1 Gemmatimonadaceae bacterium | reverse complement strand
CCATGACTTGGAATATGGCTAACTATCTAGCTAAGTTCAAGTTGCCGCCAGACCCCTCGCGCGCCCTCGCAGATGGCAGGCAGGCGGCATCGCGCTATCTCAAAGCGCTCGTGCGTATTGGTGTGCTTGCTGAACGCACGTTTGGGCGCGAGAAACTTTTTGTGAACACAGGGTTGATGCAGCTACTCGTTGCCACAGGTGAGCCGTAGCGTTGTGGCGCAGTGCCTGTGCTACTGCGGCAGTCGCTGTTTTACCTGCCGCCAATCATAGATATGAAATGTTTTGTCAGTAGACATCATGACGAGCACACCCTCCGGAAACTTCGGTCCAAGTGCGTGTGCTGTGACATCGAGTCCGTCTGTTTCCTGGGCAGAGACGGTAATGGTGGCGATGATTGGGTGTGTGTGCGGCGCGCCAGCGCTGCCCTCGCGACGAAACACCTGCAGACGTCGTCCTTGCTGATCACTCGCGAGCAGGTAGCCGGTAGAATCACTGGTGGGATAGACGGCGAGTCCTTCGTGATCCTGTACAAATCCCGTCGTCGCAAACAAGGCCAGTTCCTGCGCAGCGTTTGCGTGATCGGGGTCGGCCCAGTACTTCCGAATGCCAACGGTTTCGTCGGAGTAGTAGACGTATCCCAGCTGCTGATCGACGGCGATCGATTCAACTTCTTTCTTGCCGCTGTACGCGCCGAACGCGCGCACCTTGTCGCCGCGCACTGTGCCGTTGCCCGCGTCAACCAATCGATATTGCCACAGGTAGCCCTCGGCCGGTCCGCTTTTGCCACCAACAATGGCAAACACCGCGCCGTCGGTCGGCCGTTTGTAGAGGGCGATGCCCATTGGTGCGCGTGACGAATCGCCATCGAACACTTTGACACCACCGCCGTCGATCGGTGTCATGTCGGGCAGGCGCAACACGCGCAGCGACATCGTGCCGCGTTCTGTTGTTACCGCGATATCAATCGGCACACCGCCGAGCATCACGCCGGTGACAATGTCGACGTTGTTGGTGCGTTTCATGGGCACACGCATGCGTGACGAATCGCTGTGGCCCTGCAGGTCAAATACGTACAGTCCGCCAGTGGTGTCGCCCTTATCGGTACCGACAATCAGCGATTTGGATGCGTCAGTGGTGTCGATCCAGATCGCGGGATCGTCGGAGTCATTGCGTACGGCATCGGTCACGACCGCAGGCGTGAGGGCATCGTTCGCCAGCGCTGGTGAGCAGGCCGACACACACACCACGAGCAGCATACTGATACGGGAGAACATCGCAACCATGGTGATCCTCACAACATGGACGAACCGGGCTCAAGCGGGACCAGCGCACGGTACACAAATCCCGAACGCACGACAATTGGTTAGACTGCTATGGTGGCGGTGGAGTGTCACGGAACGGTCACAGGGCAGCACGCAGCGAGTACTATCGCTCCACCACCAACCCGAGCATCGTGTATACCTACGCTGACTATTCGAAGGTGGTGTGCGAGGACATCGTGCGACTGCGCCGCGCGCTCAACGCGTCGAAGATTCCGCCAAAGCGCACCGACGACAATCTGATCATTGGCACGTGGAATATTCGGCAGCTCGGCTCGATCCACCGAAAGTGGGACGAGAACCCCGGCAGCCCGAAACGCAACCTGCGTGGACTCGCCTACATCGCGGAAATCGTCAAGCGCTACGACGTCATCGCCATTCAGGAGATCAAACGCGAAACCGCTGGCGTGCGTAGTTTGCTCGACGAGTTTCTTGGGCCGAATTGGGGGCTCGTGGTGAGTGATGTGTCCGGCGGCCCACTCGGCAACTCGGAGCGACTCGGCTTTATCTACGACCGGCGTCGCGTGACGCCGTCCGGGCTGGCCGGTGAAGTGGTGCTGCCGCCGAACGAGGGACTGAATCCGGGGGAGCAGTTTGATCGTACGCCGTACGTCGTTGGATTTCGCGCGGGCAGTGAGCGATTCTCGCTGCTCACCGCGCACATTCGTTTTGGTAGTTCCGTCGACGATCGCAAGCCCGAGATTCAGCGATTGGCAAAGTACACGGCCGACGAACTGCGCGACCGCGCCAAGTTTGACGGTGCGGAGGAAACGAATCTGATTGTCCTGGGTGATTTCAACATTGAAGCGCGGCGTCTCGAAGATCCACTGTTTGCTGCCTTTATCGCCTCCGGACTTACCGTACCAGAGGCGCTGCGCAACGTGCAGTCGAACTTCGCGACGGTCGTCAAACATTACGATCAGATCGCGTGGTTTATGGGTGATCTCACGATGCTGACGAAGGGTGCCGCCGGTGTGATTGACTTTCGCAGTCGCATCTTCAAAGAACTCGCACCGCGTCAGGTGACGGATCGCCTGTCCGATCACTTTCCGTTATGGGTAGAGTTCCTCACCGATCGCAGTACGGAAACGCTGGCGCGTGCACTTGGTGCCGACGTGGGCGCGCCTGATCCATTTATCAATATCCCAGACTGAGTTTCTCCATGTCACGCATGCTCATGCGCATTGCCTGCGCCGCGCTGGTTGCCACGGGTGTGGTTACTTCGCCAGCTGTCGCGCAGATGTATCCCTTCAGTCAGCGCAGCACGATCAGCCAGATGGTGGCGTTTACCGAGATCACGATTGAGTACGGTCGACCCACCGCACGAGGGCGCACGCTGTTTGGTGCATTAGTGCCGTGGGATAGTGTGTGGCATCCGGGTGCCGACAACGCCACCGTTATTTCGTTCAGCCGCGACGTGCTGATCAACGGCAAGGCGGTAACAGCGGGGCGCTATAGTACGTGGCTAATTCCGCGCTCGTCTAAACCGTGGACGTTCATACTCAGTCGCGCGGTTGGTGTGTCGCATACGCCGTACCCGGGTGCCGACCAGGACGCGATGCGGATCGAGGTCGCGGCAGACTCGGCGTCACATCTGGAAACAATGACGTACCATTTTCCAGCGGTGCTGCGTGAGGACGCGACGCTGCGACTGCAATGGGGCGTGCTGGGCATCTCGCTCGCAATCAAAGCGGCGGCGAAGCCAGCGGAGTGACTGCGCGGATGTGACGAGCGCGGATCGTGCGACGCGCTCCTAAAAGTACGTCGCCATCCCGACTTGATATCCGCCGAGCCGTGATCTCGGGTTCCCGAGCAGATCACGCGTCCATTGGCGACGATAGTTGACCTTGAACACCGTGCCGGCCACCGGCCGAAAGGTCAGCCCCGGTACCAGTGCGAGCACGTCATCACCAATCGGACGCCCCGTGCTTCGGAACGTGTCGGCATTGTAGTCGACATACTCTGCACGCAGCACCGCGTTCACTGTCGCGTTGCGTAGCCCCAAGACTCGCGGACGCCACACCGGGATCGTGGCGTCCAGATGCGCGCCCCACTGTCGACGGCCAAAGACTTCGGCGAGTGATTCGGGCACGTCCACGCGAGTGGCCGCAACCTCGCCGCGCAGTGAGAGCGCACCGAGAGCGATGCTGGCGTCGAGCGCCGATACTGTCAGCCGCCTGCGTGCGTCGATTGCCACTCCGTCGGTGCGGAAGGTGTTGTATACGGCGCTGTAGAATGACAGGCCGACTTCGCCGACCGCCCGGCGTTGCAATGCCAATCGACCAGACACTGCGGGCGATCCGTTGTTGTCTTCTTCGAATTGTTCGACGCGTTTGCCGGCAGCGAGCGACGTACGACCTTCCG
>JAYSVL010000493.1:0-3687 GCA_043718595.1 Gemmatimonadaceae bacterium | reverse complement strand
GGCTCTCATGTCAGGTGAAGGTCAAGCAGGACATGAAGATTCATCTCGACGAGGACATTTTCGGCGTGCGGCAATGGCGCTGCAAAGTGCGTTCCAACGAGAACGTCGCCACGTTCATTAAGGAACTCATTCTCGAATTGCCGGCCGGTGAAGCGGTGCCGTTTCGCGCTGGTGGTTACGTGCAGATCGAATGCCCACCGCACACCGTGCACTACAAAGATTTTGACATCGACGCGAAGTATCGCGACGACTGGGACGCCTTCAAGCTGTGGGAACTGACGTCGCGCTCTGACGACACGGTGCAGCGCGCCTTCTCGATGGCGAACTATCCGATGGAAAGCGACATCATTATGCTGAATGTGCGCGTGGCAACACCACCGCCGCGCACGACCGGCATTCCGCCTGGCATCATGTCGTCCTACATCTTTAGCCTCAAGCCTGGCGACGACGTCACCATCTCCGGTCCGTTCGGTGAGTTCTTCGCCAAAGAATCGCGCAACGAGATGTGCTTTATTGGTGGCGGTGCCGGCATGGCGCCAATGCGCTCGCACATCTTCGATCAGTTTCGTCGCGTGCATACCGAACGCAAGGTCACGTTTTGGTACGGCGCGCGTTCGATGCGCGAAGCGTTCTACGTGGAAGATTTCGACAGCATTCAACGCGAGCACCCCAACTTCCGTTGGCATCTGGCCCTCTCCGAGCCAAAGCCAGAAGACCAGTGGACGGGTGCCACCGGCTTTATTCATCAGGTGTTGCTGCGAGACTACTTATCATCGCACCCAAGCCCGGAAGACGTGGAGTACTACCTCTGTGGCCCGCCGATGATGCTCAAGGCGTGCATGGGGATGCTGGAAGAGCTTGGTGTGGAACGGTCGAACATCGCGTTCGACGACTTCGGCTAGGCCGCGAACGTCCGTGGGTGCCGCTCGCGCGACGTTCGGACTGGCGCAAGCGTCGCGTCGCTGGTGGGTCTCCCTCGCCGTGCTTGTCGCCGCCTCACTGTATGCGTACCGCTCGCGCCATGTATCACATGGCGACGTAGCGCGTTTCAGCGGCGACGCTCAGGGCACGACGTATCACGTCGTCCTCGCGCGCGGGCTACCGGCAGCAATTGTCGCGCGTCTGCAGTCGTCCGTCGACTCCTTGCTCGCGGTGATCGACCACAGCATGTCGACGTACGACTCCACGTCGGAGATTTCACGATTCAATCGACGTCGTGACACATCAGCCGTACGCATTTCCGATCACTTCGTGCGGGTGATGGCGACATCGATCGCTGTTTCACGCGCATCGGGCGGTGCGTTTGATGTCACGGTTGGACCGCTTGTCGACGCGTGGGGCTTCGGCGCTGCGGGCGAGACGGGCCGCGTTCCAGATGAGACAGTGTTGGCAATGCTACGACGTCGCGTTGGGTGGGAGAAGTTGCAGCTCACCAAGCACACGCTCGCAAAATCAAACCCGACGCTTGAGCTCGATCTGTCGGCGGATGCGCCAGGTTACACCGTTGATCTGATTTCCGATTGGCTGACCGCGCAAGGTGAGCCGAGTCACTTTGTGGAGGTGGGTGGCGAAGTACGGGCACGCGGGACGAACGCGTTCGACGCGCCGTTTCGTGTTGGCATTGAAGAGCCACGCCCTGATGCGCGCGCCATACACGCGGTGGTAGGCTTACGCGATCGCGCGCTCGCCACGTCAGGCAACTACCGCGACTTTCAGGACATCAACGGTGTGCGGTACACGCACATCCTGGATCCGTCCACCGGTGCGCCCGTGCGGCATCGCCTGCTGTCCGTCTCCGTGTTGCACACGGAATGCGTGTGGGCAGACGCGTGGGCGACAGCGCTCTTTGTGGTGGGACCAGAGCGCGCCTGGACTCTTGCCGCAGCAAACAATCTGGACGTGCTCTTGCTGATCGCAGGCGATAGTGGTGAAGTTCAAGAGCGCATGACGGACGGATTTCGGGCCGTGGTGCTGCGCGACGATCCCCACTCGGTCGACCAAACCACTCGGCGCGCGCGCGGTACGAACTCCAGGAGGCCTTGATGCTGATCCTCGCGTTGACTGTCGGCGTGCTTGCGCTGGTGATGGCGGGCATGGCCATAGGCGTCGCCGTGTCGGGTCGTCGTCTCAAAGGCTCATGCGGCGGCGTTGGCGGCGATTGTGCGTGCGAACGCGAGGGCATCCCTCCGACCGATCGCTTGTGCGACCGATAGGAACGGATTCGCACTTGCGCTCGGGTCTGTTGCCGTATGGATATGAACAGATCCACAACTTACACGAGAAAGGGATAACAACAGATACACAGCAATTTGGTGGGATAAAAACTGATAGGAACTGATTGACATGGATACTGCGACAACGTGAGGTCAGTCTTACAACCTAATTGTTGCTGTATCCTGTTATTTCAGTTCCTATCGGTTCGTATCCCTGCCAAATGCTGTGTATCGGTTTCTATCCCAGTGTGTATCCGATCTATCTCGTGCCCGCGAACGAGCTGATCCGGACAGTTCGCCTCAGCGGTCAGGCCGCGCGCTTCCGCCGTCTCGCCGTGTAACCGAGCGCGGCAAGCCCGAAAGCCATCAACGCGTAAGTGCTTGGCTCGGGTACGACCTGGGCGCCCAACACGAAACTACCCGCGCTGCCGAAGTCTGCTGGTGTATTGCAAGCTGGACCAAAGCAGGTGTTCCAGTTACCGGGCGGGTTGTTCAGGCTCATCTGGAAGTTCTGCCCATTGCCAAAATTCAGGTTGAGGCGCTGCGCGCCACCGTTGACGAGGAATCCAGTCACTGAGGCGGGCGGCGCACCGGTCACAAGGTAGGCGGCCAGCAAGTTGGACCCATCATAGCGGAACGATACGAAGTTGGCGTTGGTCAGCGCGTTACCCTGTATGTAGTTCTGCAGAGTGAGCGTGGCCGTCACTGGGAAATTGGCGCGCTCTGCGAATATCGCGCAGTCTACGCAATTGCCAAAGAAGCGCCACGCACCGCTGCCGTTGACCGCAACGGTGCCGGCTTGCGCTGATGGGCTCAAGGCCATCATAACTATCCCGACCGTCACTGCCATTCGAGACGTGTGTCGTACCTTCATCATCGCTCCGTGTGCATAGGTAACTTCCTCGCGCTCGTGATACCGCTAACACTACGCAACGATGAGACCACCCGCTGCATCTGTCAATGTCAAACTCGCGCACGTCACTGAATTGACAAACAATACTCGAGCCCGCTGGTGCGCGCGTGCCTCGCTCTGTTGCTTTCTCGCCACGAACACAGCATGACCTCCTCTCAATTCGCAGTGAGCCATCGCGTCACACATCGATCATCCTCGTGACCACACCTCGACTCGCGCGTGAACTGGGCCTGGTTGGCCTCGCCGCGACCGGTATCTGCTCAATGATTGGCGCGTCGATCAACGTCGTGCCCATCATGATCCAGCGTAACGTGCCTGGTATCGGACCGTGGGTGCTGCCCGCGTTCGCTTTTGCCGCGGTGCCGGCGCTCCTTGCTGCGTTGTCGTATGCGATGCTTGCGTCGGCCATGCCGCGCGCTGGTGGGAGTTATCTGTATGCGAGTCGCGCCCTCAACCCGTATCTCGGTTTTGTCGCGTCGTTCTCGCAATGGTTTGGACTGTCCGTCGCGATCGGCGTGGTGTCGTACATCATTCCCACGTTTCTTCGCGACATTGCGATCG
>JAYSVL010000492.1:0-3718 GCA_043718595.1 Gemmatimonadaceae bacterium | reverse complement strand
GTGGTGGAAGGTTATGTGAGGAGCGGAGCAGTCGCATTGTTGGTGACGCGGTTCTGGTACATTCGCGCCGTGGATCCACGCGCGATTCTCTACACAGGCTTCACGCGCGACGGCACGTTCCTGATTGAGAACGGCAAGATTACTCGGCCGATCAAGAATTTCCGTTTTAGCGAATAAGGTGCGCGACTTCACGTCTCGTCGTTGTCGGACGCGGTGTACGTCGAGTGTAGGTGCAGTGTGAACGACAGTGTGGCCATGTGCACGCCGGCGAGTTCGATCAACGTGTGCGCACTACCGTGCATGGGTCGCAGGTCGTCATCACGTCGGTCGCGCATGACCTGTTGAGGCTGGAGCACCGATTGAAGATGTTTGACGCAGAGTGGCACGGCGCTGGCGCATTGACAAAGGCTCACAATCTGTACATTATAGTGTACACATCTACCGGAGAACCAATGCTGGACGCCACGTTCACTGAACTGCGCAATAACGCCAAGGACTACTTCGACGCAGTCGAAGGCGGCGACACGGTGCGCGTATTCCGCAATGGCAAACCCATCGCAGAGATTGTGCCAATTCGCGCCGAGGCCGCATCGTGGAAGCGCGCGACAGTCCCGCTTACGATCAAGGGTGTGTCCTTGAGTCGCGAAGTGTTGCGGGGGCGCGCGCAGTCGCGATGAGGGTATTTCTGGATACCTCGGCGTGCGCAAAGCGTTATGTCGCCGAGCGAGGGTCGGAGAAAGTCAGCGCGCTTTGCGAGACGGCAGATGGCCTGATCGTCAGTGTCATTTGTCTGCCAGAAATGATCTCGGCCCTATCTCGCCTGGTGCGCGAGAAGCGGGTGGACCGTGCAAGCTATGGGCATCTCAAGAGTATCATCTATGCCGACCTGGCCGACGCCGATATTTGCCAGCTCACCGACGATGTGGTGACGGCGGCGGTGCTGCTACTGGAGAAACACGAGCTCCGCGCGATGGATGCAATTCACGTCGCCAGTGCGTTGACCGTGCGGGCTGACGTGTTCGTGTCGGCCGATCGTCGGCAACTCGCGGCGGCGGGAAAGGCCGGGCTTAAAACGTTGGACGTCTCGACGAATGATGTCGAGCCGGGGTAGGTGCTCGAGGACGACGCGCGTCCGCATACATCGCATCATGTACGTTGAATGAGCGTTGACTCGCGCCGGAGCACGCTCCGCTCAGCGGATAGCCGACGCTAATATCTCGTCCAAATCCGGCCACTGAATGCCTTCACCACAGCCGACGGAGCTTGGTGCTTAGCCCTCAAGGTTCGCCGCGACCGCCGCGTCGAGGTCGTCCTGCCGGCCGTGGCGCACGGTGAGGATGAACACCCGCGTGTGCTCGACCGATAGATGATCCGATAGGGAGGATAGGCCAGTTGCCCAATCTCGGCCGGGCCAGTCTCCTGCAATCTCCTCGGCGATCGCCTGCACGCGCTCGATCGCGAGCGGCGACCACACGACGCGCGTCTGCAGGCTCAACGAGCCGTCGTCGACTCAGGCCGTGCGAGGCACCGGCACTCACAACCGTGCCAACACGAGCGCTTGGGCTTTGCCGTGTGCGATGCCCTCTCCCGTCGCGAGTTGGGACTCCGCGATCCGGACGTCCTCGCGCGAGAAGACAACGCGATGGCGTATGACGCTGAGTTAGAGGACGACCAGCGATATTCGTCGCTTCCCGCCGCATGCCGTGCAGTTCGTTGGGTGCGAAGGCGATGAGATCTACAGCGACCACCGCACGATCGCCGTCAGCACCAGATACCGTGCCCTGCCCCGACAACACCGTCAGCAACACGGTGGATGTGCTAGTCACCCCGGTCACGCAGCACTAACATAGGGTTCCTTTTCCCCCGGAGCACCGCTGCCGACCTCCGACCTGCGCGACCAACTCCAAACAACCCTGAGCGGCAGCTACACGCTGGAACGCGAGCTCGGCGGCGGCGGCATGTCGCGCGTGTTCGTGGCCGAAGAGTTGCGGCTTAAACGGAAGGTCGTGGTGAAGGTGCTCTCACCGGAACTCGCCCAGGGCATCAGTGTCGAGCGGTTTGAGCGCGAGATTCAGACTGTCGCCGCGTTGCAGCACGCGAACATCGTCCCCGTCCACACAGCGGGTGACACGAACGGGCTCCCCTTCTATACGATGCCGTTCGTGGAAGGCGATTCGCTGCGCGCGCGACTGGGCCACGGCCCGCTGCCCGTCGGGGAGGTGATCGGTATCCTGCGCGACGTCGCCAAAGCCCTGGCGTACGCGCACCAGCGCGGCGTGGTGCATCGCGATATCAAGCCCGACAACGTGCTCATTTCGGGCGGCGTGGCGGTGGTCACCGACTTCGGCATTGCCAAGGCCATCAGCGCCGCACGGACATCCGGCGGCGGCGCGACACTCACACAGAACGGCACCTCGATCGGGACGCCCGCCTACATGGCGCCCGAGCAGGCGGCTGGCGATCCCGACATCGACCATCGGGCCGACCTCTACGCGCTGGGCGCGATGGCGTACGAGCTGCTGGCCGGACAGGCGGTGTTCGCCAATCGCACGCCGCAGCGGATGCTCGCCGCGCACATGAGCGAGACGCCCAAGTCCATCACCGAGTTCCGTGGCGACCTGCCCGCGTCACTGGCCAGTCTCGTCATGTCGTGCCTGGCGAAGGAGCCGAGCGCCAGACCGCAGCAGGCGGCCGACATCGCGCGTGCGCTCGATACGATCACGAGCGGCAGCAGTATGCAGTCGATGCCGCCGGTGCTGCTCGGCGGGCCGGGCATGTTCCGGAAGGCGCTCCTGGTATACGTCGCGGCGTTCTTGCTGGTCGCCGTCCTCGCGAAGGCAGCCATCGTAGGCATTGGCCTCCCCGACTGGGTGTTCCCCGGCGCGCTGATCGTGATGGCCCTCGGCCTGCCCGCTGTGCTCTGGACTGGGTACGTGCAGCGCGTCACACGCCGCGCGATGACCACGACGCCGACATTCACGCCGGGCGGGTCGCCATCAATGGCGCAGGGTACCATGGCCACCATGGCGCTCAAGGCGGCGCCGCACGTGAGTTGGTACCGCACCGCTCGCGGCGGCGTGTACGCACTCGGCACCTTCATTGGGCTCATCGCGCTGTTCATGGCGATGCGTGCGTTTGGTATCGGTCCGGCGGGGACCCTGTTCTCCGCGGGCAGTCTCAAAGCCGACGACAAGCTGCTGGTGGCCGGGTTCACGTTCTCCCCGCGTCCGACTCCGCCCTTGCGCCGATCCTCGCGGAAGGTGTGTTGAACGCGCTTGGGCAATCGCGGGCCGTGCGCCTGCTGTCGCCATCCGACGTGGCGGCGGTGATGGCGCAGATGAAGCGGAGCGGTGACATCGCTGGCAATGATTCGCTGGCCCGCGAGGTGGCCGAGCGCAGCGGTGCGAGTGCGATTGTGGGCGGGAACATCGTGCATGCGTCGAACGGATACACCGTCAACCTCACGCTGCGACGTGCAACGGACGGCGCCTTGCTCGCGTCGTTTCCCGAAACCGCAGCGAGTACGAAAGAGTTGATCGAAGTGGTGGACGCGCTGACGCGCAAGCTCCGCGGCAAGATGGGCGAGTCCCTGCGGCAGGTGAACCGCAGTGTGCCACTGGCGCAAGCCACCACCGCGTCGTTGGAGGCCTTGCGTCGCTACTCCGAAGGCGCTCGCGCCAATGATGTCGACGGCGACTTTGACCGTGCGGTGCGCGTG
>JAYSVL010000491.1:0-3721 GCA_043718595.1 Gemmatimonadaceae bacterium | reverse complement strand
ACCAAGACGCCTTCTGCACCGAGTGCACGCAACTGCGCGATGGTGCGATAGATGGTATCGGCCGCTACAACGGCGTGCACGGCGACGAACGTTCCGTGGTCCGCGATTTCAATGATGGTTGGCCCGTTGAGTCCTGGTAACACCGTGCGCACCGCATCAAGCGCGTGGCGCGGCACGTTGGCCATGAGGTAGCGCTGACCACGCGCACGAATCACTGACGCGAGCGCGGTCACCAGTTCGTTGAGTGTCGCGCGTGCCTCAGCATCACCGTTGCGTGGACCCGCAGTCGCGGTGATGAGATGTGCGCTTGAGTGCAAGATGGTTTCCACCTCTCGCAGTCCATTCACCCGCAGCGTGGAACCGGTCGACGTCAGGTCCACCACCACGTCGGCGATCCCTAAGTGCGGCGCAATTTCTGCGGCGCCCGACACTGGCACGATTGTGACGGCGCGGCCTCGTTCGGCGAAGAAACGCGCGGCAATGCGCGGAAACACGGTGGCCACGCGCGCCGGCTGTGATGTGGTGCCGATCTGATCGATACTATTGATACCGGCGTCCGCTTTCGCGGCGACCACCAGGCGACAGCGGCCGAAGCCGAGGTCGAGATGCGAAACCAGCGAGCGCTCAGACTCCCTGACAAGATCCCAGCCGGTAACACCCGCATCGGCCGCTCCATCAGCGACGAACTCCGGGATATCCTGAGCGCGGACGAAGATTGCCTCGAACTCACCGCCAAGTGACGCGGTGAGCGAGCGCTGCTCGGAGGATCGCACTTCGAGACCAGCGTCGTTGAACAGATCGCGGGTATCTTCACTGAGACGACCTTTGTTCGGTAACGCTATACGTAGCATATGTTTACGTGGATCCCAAGATGGGTGAAGGCAACTGACAGGCAATAAAAAGGCCCGTCGGAAAGACGGGCCGTAGGAAGCGTGGTGGGCGAAATCAGCAGCGCGAGGCGCTCATCTGTATGCACACACAGCGTCCCGACCCGTGGGGCCGTGACCGTGATGTGCATGATGGTGGCGGGCGCGCTGTAGCATGGCGTGGAGGCTAGCCCAGCGAGGAGGGCTCGTCAAGCGTAAAATTGACCGAATTGATTGCAAATCGTCCAGCTTGTGAATAAGTTCACAAGAACTCGCAGGGCCCTGCGGGTACAGGACAGTTCCTGTTAGATCAGCAAAATTTCGGTTAGGCTCTGGAGGCCTCTCAAGATGCGGTTTCTCGGCTTTGCAGTTGTAGCAAGTGCGGCGTTGGTTCTGGGCGCCTGTGATGGAAAGAAGACGGCGGCGGCGGACAGCACAACGGCGGCTCCGGCGGCAACGCCAGCGCCAGAAGCTCCGGCAGCCGCGACTCCGGTAGCTGGCGCGATGGCCCCAATCACGGGAACAACGGTCGAAGTGAAGATGGTCGGCGACGGCACGGGCTATCGTTTCGAGCCAGCGGACATCACGCTCAAGGCCGGCGACGGTATCAAGTTTGTGTTCGTCTCCGGCGGACCGCACAACGTCATGTTTGACGCGGCGGGCATGTCCCCAGCGGCGAAGGCGGCCATTATGGCCAACATGCCGGAGCAGGGCGGCGAGCTGTCGGGCAAGATGATGATTGCTGCCGGCGAGTCCTACACGATGTCGTTTGGGGGCGTCCCGGCTGGCAAGTACAGCTACAACTGCACACCGCACCTTGCCATGAACATGAAGGGCACGGTCACGGTTCAGTAACGCCACTGCAGTTGCAGTATTCGTGCGGGGGTCGGCGCTCAGCGTCGGCCCCCGCATGCGTTTTCCGGTAACGATCGCTACTCTCCGGTGATGTGGGCCGACACGCTCCTGACACTCGAAAAGGGACACTTGCTGCGTCTGGCCGTATGGGGCGGATGCAGCGCGCTCGTCGGCGTCAGCGTGCTGCTACTGTTGCACCTGCGCGCGCAACGCGCACCACTCTTGCGTCATTTCGCCATCCAGACAGCCGCGTGGGGCGCGGTTGATCTTGGCCTCGTGCTCTGGTCGCGACGATCGCTCGCCATGCGCGACTTCGCGGGCGCGCAACACCTCATCAATACGCTCTGGCTTAATACGGGGCTCGATGCGGGCTACATGGCGGTTGGTGCCACGCTTGCGCTCACCGCGTGGCGCTGGGGCGCGCGCGCGGGCGGCATAGGTGCGGGTATTGGCGTGCTGGTGCAGGGCACCGCCTTGTTGCTCCTCGATTTGCGATTGGTGCTGCTCATCGGGCCAATGCAATGACCCATCGCATTTCCCTCCGCTAACAGCACATCGTGGAACCCGCCATTCCTGATCTGCGCGCTGTGGCGCGCCCCGTGGCGTACGAGCACTTGCTGCAGATGCAGTCGCTGATTCTCGCCGACTCGACCGATCTGATCTCGGCGATGGCCACCACGAGTGCGCTGCTGCATCACGCGTTTGGTCATTTGTGGACAGGATTCTACCGCGTGGTTGCCCCCGGGATGCTGCGCGTCGGCCCCTACCAAGGCTCGCTTGGCTGTTTGGACATCACCTTTGGTCGCGGTGTGTGCGGCACCGCCGCAGCCGAACGTCGCACGATCGTCGTGGCCGATGTGCATGACTTTCCCGGGCACATCACGTGCGATCCACGATCACGCAGCGAGATTGTTGTTCCTGTCCATGACGGCGCAGGTGCGGTGATTGGCGTGCTCGACATTGACTCCGCAATTCCGTCTGCCTTTGGTGATGATGACCGCGTGGGACTCGAAGCGCTGGTGGCCTGCTTCACACGCATGACGTAAGTTCCCGTCGCTCGCTGACGTGTGGTTCCCCTCGATTTCGACGGACGGCATGAACGGTTACGCTGATCGCATCAACCACGCGTTCGCCTTCGCGGCCAAACATCATGACCAACAAGTGCGAAAGGGCACGAGTCTTCCGTATCGTACCCACCCGGCCGACGTCGCCGTGATCCTTGCCCGCTATGGGTGTGACGAAGACACGATTGTCGCGGGTGTGTTGCATGACGTCGTCGGCGATTGCGTGCGTGACGGGTGGACGCGCGACATGCTCGAAGAACGGATCGGTAGCAAGTTTGGTCGCGACCTACTGGCGACAGTGCTCGCGGTCAGTGAACGGCGCATCGACGATGACGGCGTGGAACTCTCGTACGACGATCGCAAGAGTGACTATCTCGACCGCTTGTCGCAGGCCTCACCGCAGGCGCTCTGGGTGTGCGCGGCCGACAAAGTGCATAACGCCAATTCCATTCTCTCCGATTTGCGTCGCACGTCGTTTCCGGAAACGGTCTGGGGACGCTTCGCCGTTGGCCGCGAGGGTACGGTGCGCTGGTATCGACGCGTCAGTGATCGCTTGCGCGAACTCGGCTTCTCGGCGCCGATTGTTCACGAGCTCACCGCTGTTGCGGGCGCGCTGGAGCAAGTGAGCGCGTGATTTCGTGTGGGGATAAGAGCGGATAAACTGCAATTTTCGTGGGATACGAACAGATAAAGAACTGATTTCAATGGATACAACAACCGCAACGACCAACAATTGACAAATTGACAAGAACAACAAAAACAAAAACCAAAAAACCCTGTTTGTTTTGTTGCCGTTTGTTGCAGTATCCTTGTAAATCAGCTCCTATCAGTTGCTATCCCACGAAAATTGCAGTTTATCTTGGCGGTTTCAACCGGTCGCTGCAACATTGCGCACAAACATAACCGCGGGCGTCTGAAAGCCGAGCGTTTTGCGAG
>JAYSVL010000050.1:0-2753 GCA_043718595.1 Gemmatimonadaceae bacterium | reverse complement strand
ACGAAAATCTCTCGTGCGCCGATGTCGACGCCAGCCGCGGTAGCCTGCTCTATGGGCCGATCATTCAGGCTTAGACCTTTCCTTCGTTTTTTTGTTGTTTTTGGGGTCGCGAACGTGGAGCAGTAGAATGCGGGTGGTGAAGACAACAACAACCACAACGAACAGCGGGCCGCGAATCACGCGAAAACGCACGAATCGGCTCGGTCCAATTCACGATTCGCGTCGTTTTCGCGAAATTCGCGGCTTGTTGTTTTTTGAAGGTTGCATGACGCGGGAGCAGTCGTGACGAATACGTTCGCGGCACTGGCGCCACGCGCCGATTTTCCGCTGCTCGCGGCCAGTCCTTCCCTGCACTACCTCGACTCCGCGGCCACGTCGCAGAAACCTCGCGTCGTGCTCGACGCTATTCGCGGCTTCTATGAGAATACGAATGCGAATCCGCATCGGGGTGCGTATGCGTTGTCGGCGGCGGCGACGGAGGCGTATGCGCAGGCACGGGTCGATATCGCGACCTTTCTTGGCGCGCGCGACGCGGACTGTTTGATCTTTACGCGTGGCACGACGGAGGCGGCGAATCTGGTGGCGTCGTCGTGGGGCCGAGCGAATGTGAGCGCGGGCGACGAGATCGTGATTTCGGCGCTGGAACATCACGCGAACTTTGTGCCGTGGCAGCAGTTGGCATTGACGAGTGGCGCGACGCTACGAATCGCGCAGCTCACCGACCATCAGGAGATCGATCTTGATCATCTGCGGTCGCTGCTGAGCACGCGAACCAAGCTGGTCGCCATCACGCACGTGTCCAACGCGATTGGGTCGATCACGCCGCTCACCGAGGTCGTGCGGCTGGTGCGTGAGCATACGTCGGCCGTGCTGTTCATTGACGGGGCGCAGGGTGCGCCGCACTTGCCCGTATCGTTCGACGCGTTCGATGTGGACTTCTATGCGTTCAGCGGACACAAAATGCTTGGGCCCATGGGCATTGGTGGGTTGCTGGGTCGACGGTCACTGCTGGAGACGATGCCGCCGTATCAGTTTGGTGGCGACATGATCGAGTGGGTGAACGACCTGGATAGCACGTGGAATGTGGTGCCACATAAGTTTGAAGCGGGCACGCCGAACGCGGCCGATGCGGTGGGGTTGGCAGCGGCAACGCGGTACCTGCGTGCGCTCGACATGTCACGTGTGCGTGCACACGAAGTGGCGTTGCTTGATCACACCGATGCCCGTCTTCGCGCGGTGCCGGGATGTACGGTGTATGGTCCGCCGTCGTCGCGCCGCAGTGGCGTGGTGAGTTTTTCGCTGGCGGATGTGCACCCGCATGACCTGGCGACGATTCTCGATCAGGCGGGCGTCTGTGTGCGCGCGGGTCACCATTGCGCGCAACCGCTGATGCGACGGCTGGGGGTGCACGCGACGGCGCGAGCGTCGTTCTATGTGTACAGTGAGGCCGCAGACGCCGACGCCCTGGTGACGGCCGTGCAGTCGGCGCGCACGCTGTTCTCGCACGTGTAGCGGCCAGGTCTTCGCGGTCCGCGTCACGTGGCACAACCGTCGCGCTGCCGCGCAGGCACTCTCTCTAACTCCGTTCGACATGTACGCACTAGCCATTATTCGGTACCGGAAAGCGTTTGACGACATCGCGCCGTTTGTCGACGAACACCGGGCGTATCTCGGTACTCTCAAAACAAGCGGTGTGCTGTTGGCGTCCGGTCCGTTTGATCCACGATTCGGCGGCGCGCTGCTGCTGCGCGTTCCTGACGACGAAGGCGTGGCTGCACTCAACCAGGTGCGCGACAACGATCCGTTCACGACTCGCGGACTCGCACAGTACGAGTTGCTGCCGTGGGCGCCGGTGATCGGCAAAGACAACCTGGACCGGCTCTGACGGTCGCTACCGCATCGCGTGGTAGTGCGCGCGAACCCCAGGCTGATGTGTCCGCGCCCGCGTCGCGCATCGCGCGCGTGTATACGACGTTGCAGCGTTGGGCCGACGCGGGGTGGTCGGGCAGCGTGGTGTTTGCATGGGCGCTGGTGCAAGGGTGCCTCTTTCCCGGGTTCGTCGACCTCTTTTTCTTGCCACTCGCGCTGGCGCAACCCAAACAGGCATATCGGCTGGCGCTGATCGCGGCCAGCGGAACGCTGATCGGCAGCGTCGTCCTCTATTGGGTGGGGGCGCACGCCCTGTCTGTGCTGCAGGGGCCGGTCGCGCAGTGGCTCGGCGTTTCGTCGACCCGACTTGCGGAGGCGCGTGGAACGCTTGCGACGTACGGTGCGTGGGCGATTTTCGCCAGCACACTGAGCCCATTGTCCACCAAATTGACGAGTCTTGCGTCTGGTATGGTTGGGGTGCCGTGGCCGCAGTTTGTCGCGGCACTGGCGTCAGGTCGATTGATCCGGGCGCTCGGCCTTGCCTGGTTGGTGCGTCACGGCGGTGCGGCGGCGGTTGAGCGCTGGGTGGCGAAACCGTCCAGCTGACTTTCGCGCAGTGCACTCGCGCCACCCCCGCAGGGCACTCGCGCGACCGTTGACCGTCACCGTCGCGTCGCCACTGTGTCAACGCGACGTCATCTGGCGGCGTAGCTTTTGGCGTCTCTCCTACCCAAACCCCGCAGACCGATGCGCGTCATTACCCGTTTCATCGTCGCCCTGATTGCCGCCACCCCATTGCTCGCGTCGGCGCAAAAGAAAGCGCTCACTCAGGCGGACTGGGATCGCTGGCGCTCAATTCAGGGCGCGACATTGTCGAGTGACGG
>JAYSVL010000490.1:0-3722 GCA_043718595.1 Gemmatimonadaceae bacterium | reverse complement strand
ACCACAGTCGCAACTCCTCGAACACCTCCGCACTCGGCGCTCCTCCGTGTGCACCGCCATGGTACGACAGGTGCGGCAGTCGCGCAAGGAGAAAAATGCGTGTTATAATCGGTTGTGACCCTTTCCGACGATCCCGTCCCACGAGACACCCGATGATTGCTCTCCGACTCCGGCGACACGCGCGCGCTACCGCCCTCGTCATTTTGGCTGCTGTCGCTGCACCACAGCTCGCTGCGCAGGGCGTCGACCGTGCCGTGAGCACTGCCACGGTACCAGTCGTACGACTACCCAAAAGTTCGCGCGCTATGGAACTCTCCGACTGGTACCGTGTGACGAACGTCACCAGTCCAACACTGTCGCCTGATGGACAACGTGTGGCGATGACTGTAGTGACGACGAAGGAAACGGAGAATCGTCGTCACAGCGAGGTGTGGGTGGTGAATGCGGCAGGCGGCGAACCACAGCGCTGGACGTCGCCCAGCACGGAGAGCGCGAACCCACGGTGGTCGGCGGACGGCAAGTACTTGTTCTTTACCTCGCAGCGACCGAACGGACGCGGCAATACGTGGGCGATTCGGTTGGACGAACCATCGGGCGAAGCCATCCAGCTCGACACGTACCCGACAGGATCGATGCCGTCGAACCATGCATTCGGCGTATTCACGCAACCCGCGCGCTTCGATTCGTCATCGCGTGCCGTAGCAGATCCGTTCGCGCGCATGCAACCGATGGCAAAACCGCCGTTCGAGGCCATTACGCGCCCTGCTGAACCGTTGCGATTCGACGGTCGGCATATCACCGACATGAGTTACAAGGTCAACGGCGTCGGTTTCGTGCCCGGGCGTGCCGTCCAACGCAGCTGGCGCGCGCAGCAGGTGTGGCGACAGAATGTCGGCGACACCACGAAACGCATGCTCACCAACACAACGTATTCGCATCGTGGGGTCACCGTCTCACCGGACGGCCAGCTGATTGCGTTCGTCGCCGATGCAAGGCTGCGTCCTGACTCGGTGATCGATCTTGAACGCGACTCGCTCGCCAAGTTGCCGTACAACAAAGTGCGCGACGAAGCCGAACGCAACGATGTCGATCTGTATGTGATGAACGTGGATGGAACGGCAGTGCGAAAGGTGGCGGAGTGGATGGGCGCGGAATCAGAGTTTGCCTGGTCGACCGATAGCAAGACCATCGCCTTCATCGGTCGGCCGACGCGCACCAAGTCATCACGCATCTATGTGATCGACGCTACTGGCGGTGCGCCTCGCAACATCCTCGGTGATTGGCAATACGAACCGTCGAGCCTTGACTGGTTGCCGGGCGGGCAGTTGATGTTCACGGCCGAAGTGGGCGGACGGACTGCCGTGCTGCAAGCGGACGTGAGCGGGCGCAATGCACCAAAGGAGCTTGTCGGCGGTCGACGGCAGATTCGCGGCACATCATACGATCCCGCCGGTCGCCTGCTGACATTTGTCGGCACTTCGATGACGAAGCCGCCAGAACTGTTTATTGCCAATGCCGATGGTACTGGTGAACGAAAGCTGACGAGCTTTAACGACGCCGTGAATGCTGCCGTCGTGTGGAGTGATGCCGAACGTTTCACGTACAAGAGTGTCGGCAATCAGGAGATTGAGGGATGGTTGATGAAGCCATATGGCTACGAGCCAACGAAGAAGTATCCGATGGTGATCTACATTCACGGCGGGCCGCACTCGGCGTACGGCGAAGGATGGTTTGACGAATTTCAGAATCTCGCCGCGCAGGGCATGTTCGTGCTCTTCACTAATCCGCGCGGCTCGAGTGGCTACGGTGCACCATTCACGTACAGCACGCGCGGTCGGTGGGGACTGGAAGACTACGACGACCTGATGAAAGCGGTGGACATTGTCGCCAGACGTCCCGACGTCGATTCGACCAAGATGGGTGCCACCGGCGGATCATACGGCGGCTTCATGACGACATGGCTCGCGACTCGCACCACGCGATTTAAGGCGATTGAAACCGACCGCACCATCACCGACTGGACGTACTGGTACGGGTCGAGCGATGCGCAGGGGCTGACCGAATTTGAGTTCTATGGAAAACCGTGGGACAACCAGAAGTTGTACGACACGCTGTCGCCTATCCGCTATGTGCACCGTGTGAAGACGCCGATGCTGATGGTGCAGTCGGAAGAAGACCATCGCACACCGATGGGCAGCGCAGAGATCTGGTTCATGGCGCTTAAGAAACAGGGCGTGCCTGTGGAAATGGTGCGCTACCCGCGATCGAATCACGATCTGTCACGCACCGGGGAACCGTGGTTGCTTGTCGACCGGCTGGGCCGACTGCGTCAGTGGTTCGGCTACTGGTTGCAAGGCGAGAAACCCAAGGACCCCGTGGCGGCGCGTGCCGCTGGTTCATTGCCGGAACGATAGCTCGCTATTCGCGACGATACGGACGGAGATGCTCAACGCGCTCCGTCCGTTTTGCGATCGCCGACCGTGTAAAGGGCAACGGCATGTATTCACCGCGCGCCCAGGGTGCAAACAGGTCGCGGTAGTGCGCGCTGCGTGGATCACCACTCTGACCCGGTGTGTTGGTCATCGTGGCAAGGTCCCAGTTCGTGAGATCCATCACGACGCGCATACTTGCGCCGGCAGTCTGGTTGTCGCCGTTACCCGTTGCGTTGAGCGTGTTCGCGTACCCACCGCGCGCGAGAGGTCCGTGCGAGAGCCACGCGCGCAGCGAATCGTTTACAGCGCCGCTCAGTGGATGTGCGATCCGCACGTGGTGAAAGGCGGCTTGTCCGTATGCCCAAGCGTTGGTGTTGGCGCCGAGCCGCGCGCGCAGCTGCGACACCGCAGACACAAAGGAGTTTCGCAGCAGCGAATCACGTGTCGCCACCGGCGTGCCGCCAAGAATGGAATCGGGCGTTGTCATCCACTCGGTCACGCGACTCAGTGGCGCTGTGCGCAGGAACGTTCGCGCCGGCCCACCAAGGGCCCGGTCGCTCACCGCTTGCACGAGCGCACGCTCCCACATGGCGTACACCCCGGCCGCAATTGACGGCGCGGACAACACGCCATCCCACGCCAGGACGATGTGTCGCGCATGGTTCGTCAGCGAGTCGTTGAACACCACGTCACGGAGCAGCGGAACGAGCACACGAGACACCATCGCGAGTTCATCGTGCTGCAGGCGCTGCATCGCGTGCACATCGGCCATGCGTGTCGTGTCCAACACCTGCGCTATTCGCTGAACACGCCACGGTTCCGCCCAGCTGCGTGCGACAGCGTCAACATGCGCGTAGTTGTCGGGCACGTTGAACGCGTTCGCGGTCCCGATAAAGCCGCGCCGTGGCGATCGCTCGTGTGGCAGGTCGTTGATGGGCAAGTACCCGCTCCACTCAAAGCGCCCGTCTCCGGGCACCGGAACGAGGCCATCCCAGGTCTTCCGAATCGGCGCAATGCCAGCGGCCTGCCAGCCGATCGCACCTGACGTGTCTGCCCAGATCCAATTCTCAGCCGGCATGTACGCGTACGCGAGTGCGCCGCGAAAGTCTTGCCATGTGCGCGCCTGATCGATGCGAAGGCTGGCGAGATACGGTGCACCGCCCGCTTCCAGCCACGCCGCACGCAACGCGACCGCCACATGCCGCGCGGTGTCTTCGAATAGGACTGGGCCGTGGCGGGTGAATCGTAACTCAACCGGCACCGATGCGGCATTGCGTACATGAATCGTGT
>JAYSVL010000489.1:0-3728 GCA_043718595.1 Gemmatimonadaceae bacterium | reverse complement strand
GAATGTCGCCCGAGAACTTGGACGCCGTTGCCGCAATGCCGGCGACCACGCTCAAGACCTGAGCGTCGATTTTCCGCGAGTAGGTTTGTCCGCTCACTGGTACCGACGCGCGAAACCCCATACGCGATGTCACCATCCGATCCAGCTGTCGCACCTTCTCGTGATCGCCATGAAACAACGAGAGAAAACTGGCTTGTGTCCCCGTCGTCCCTTTTACCCCGCGAAACGGCATCTCGGCGATGCGATGATCGATATCTGCAAGGTCCAGCAGGATATCTTGCATCCACAAGGTGGCGCGTTTGCCGACGGTTGTCAGTTGCGCTGGCTGCAAGTGCGTGTAGCCGAGCGTGGGCACGCTGCGCCATACGCGCGCGAAGGCGTCGAGCGCGCGCAACACGCGCACGAGCTTCTCGCGCAACACGCCGAGTGCGCGCCGCATGAGCACCAGCTCAGTGTTGTCCGTGACGTAGCAGCTCGTCGCGCCCAGGTGAATGAATGGTCGGGCCGCTGGCGCGAGATCGCCAAACGCATGGACATGCGCCATCACATCATGACGAAACCGGCGCTCGTATTCGGCGACCACTGCGAAGTTGATGTCCGCACCGTGCGCGCGCATTTCGGCGATGGCCGCATCGGGAATGGGAATGCCCAACTGCGCTTGCGATTCCGCGAGCACCAGCCACAGTTCACGCCACAAGGCGTATCGAGTTTGTGGCCCCCACAGTTCGAGCATGGCGCGCGACGCGTATCGTTCGGACAGCGGTGATGCGTACGTCGAATGATCGGGAGCGGTCATGAGATTCACCGCAAAGTGAACGAAGTTTGCAGCAACTGGCGCCCGCGATAGAAGTAGATCACCACAGGCCCTCGCGCGCCGTACGTGTCGATGGCCCGTGATGCCGTTTCGGCCGTCGTGATGCGTGAGCTGCCGATCTGCACCAGCACATCACCCGGCTGCAAGCCGATCTCTTCGGAGATTCGGTCGGACGCTTTGTACACCAGGGCTCCCGCGGTCGCGTCGACACCGCGCTCCTGGCGAATGACGTCGGTGAGCGTCACCAGTTGCAACTCTTTGAGGACGGTGACCTTGGGCGCACTCACTTCCGGAGCGTCGGCCACCTTCAGGCTGAAGCTCACGTCGCGCGCACCGCGTCGCACAACAATGGGCAGTGCCTCGCCGACACGAAGGTCGAGCAACCGCGCTTCCCAATCGAACGCGTTGCGAACGCTGCGAGTACCCGCGCGCACGATCTGATCGCCGGCCAGGACGCCAGCGCGTTCGGCGGGAGAGCCGGGAACGACGCGTTGCACGACGGCGCCCGCTGACGCAGCCGCGCGCGCACTTTCCACTTGCGGTACTGCCAGGCGTATGCCAACCCATGGTTGACGCACCGCACCGTGTTCAAGCAAGTCCTCGACAATGCGTTTCGTGCGGTCAATGGGGATGGCAAACCCGAGACCGACCGAACCACCACTTGGTGAATAGATCGAGCTGTTCACGCCGATCACTTCACCAAGCGCGTTTACTAACGGTCCGCCAGAATTACCAGGATTGATCGCCGCGTCCGTCTGAATCATGTCGACGTACACACCGCCACCTTCGCCGCGGCCCGCCAGATTTCGACCAACGGCACTGACGACGCCAACGGACACGCTCGGCTCGCTGTTACCGAGCACGAAGCCAAATGGGTTGCCGATCGCAATCGTCCACTCGCCCACCAACAAGTCGGACGACGTTCCCAAGACAGCCACGGCGAGTTGCTTTGCCGGAATGCGTACGACGGCGATGTCATTATTTTCATCGATTCCCACAACGGTCGCGTCGTACGTGGTCCCATCTCGCATCGCCACCGACACCTTCGACGCGCCACTAATCACATGCGCGTTCGTGACAATCACGCCATCGTCGCGGAATACAAATCCCGAGCCGATCCCCGCGCTCCGTCGTTCGCCACTGCGCCCACCAATGAACGCTTCAAAGAAGTCGGCGGGTACGCGCTGCAGTGTTTCCGTCTGCACCGTGACAACCGTTGGTGCCACCCGATCCACCGCGGTCGTGATGGCCGTACGCCGTGAGTCGGCAATACTTTGTGTCGGCGTCGGTGTCGGCGCGACCGTTGCGATTGGAGGTGACGCCGCACCGCGTGACTGTGCGGCCGATGGCGAGGGTGTCGCACTTTCGCACCCGGTGCTGAGACACGCCGCAACCAGACAGATGCCAAAACGCGAACCCATCAGGATGGCGTCACACGCAGTTTTTCGCCGTGCGTCGGCCGACGAGCGCCGTCCATCAACGACTGATCAGTGAATGGATAGGCGACCATGGCACGCAATGCAGCGGTACCCACCACCGCGGCGTGCGCGCCAGCAAGCGCACACTCAACGAGCGCCGCGCCTGGCGCTGGAAACACTGCCACTAAATCGCACTCAGCGGCCGAAGCATCGAGTAGGCGTCGGGTCTGCGACACCGCGCTGGCGGCGTCAGCGCCAGCGGCGTGGATGCGATCTACATCGAGAAATAAGAACGTCGCACCGGTACGCGCCGCGAGCATCGCCTGCGACGCCGATCCAATGTACGTCGCCGCCACACGCACGCCGGTGCTCGCGAGTCGGTGCATGAGCGGAATGTAGGGGTCGGCAAACGGCAACTGCACGACGACGTGATCTGCCACGCGGCCAAGTCGCTCGGCCTCATCGGCGGCGAGTTCCGCCGAAGCTGCATCAAGCGCCACAAATACGGGCATCGCCGCGGCCCGAGCGAAGTCGCCCAGCCACGCGTGCGACTCAGCCGGAGTGACTGCGCCGTGCAATGCGGCATCGGGGAGTACGACACCATCAATAAGAGCGCGCGTCGTCGCCCATCGAACGTCGTCGAGCGCATCGGTGGCGAGAAAAAGTCTCAAAGTTCGGGAGCGTAAAGCGTGGCAGGATAAGAAACAGCGAGCAGTGAGAGGCCATGCGCCGGTGCTGGTGCAGACGTGTCGGCGTTCGCTGAGGCGAGGAGCAGCCGCGCGATCGCACCGCGGGGCTGCCTGCCTTGCGCTACGTCAACCATCGTACCCACGAGAAATCGGACCATGTGATGAAGAAATCGGTTCGCCGCAATTTCAAAAACCCAGCCGCCGTCACGCGCGCTCCACGTCGCCTCCTGCACGACGCAGCGATGATCATCGTCGATCGGCGCCGTGTGCGCGACCGCGAAGGCCCGGAAGCTGTGTTCACCAACGAGCGCTGCCGCCTCGAACGCCATCGCCTCGCTGTCCAGCGCCTGTCGTACCGACCACTCGTACCGCCGACGGAATGGCGACCGCGCCGCTTCGTCTGTTCCTAAAAGATAGCGATAGCGTCTGGCGGTGGCGCTCCGTCGCGCATGGAATTCTGGCACCATGCGCGTCGCGCTCAATACCCAGATGTCATCCGGCAGCAGGGCATTCATTGCATGGCGCAGCCGCGCCGCCGTCCAACTCGGCGGAACACGAACCCCAGCCGCCTGTCCGTGGGCGTGCACGCCGGCATCGGTGCGACCAGCACCCGTGACGGTGACCGGTTGGTTGCAGAGCCGCCCAAGCACCCGCTCCATTTCGCCTTGCACGGTTCGTTCGTTTGGTTGCCGCTGCCATCCCGAGAAGCGTCCGCCGTCGTACTGCGTTACCAGAAGAATGGGGCGAGGGTCCATGGCGGGAGGGAAGGTAGGGACCCCGCTCCCCCGGTACAACTCGCCGCACCAC
>JAYSVL010000488.1:0-11698 GCA_043718595.1 Gemmatimonadaceae bacterium | reverse complement strand
AGCGTGTCGATAAAGACCCGAGACGAGCCACTGGTGCCGCGAGCCGTGCCACCGAGGAAGTTCACACCGAAACGCACGGGAATATTCGCGTTCGTACTGAACGTCTGGTCGCGGGCGACAAAGTTGGTGACCGCTGGCCCGGCGGGACTACTTGATGCACTCGGAATGATCCATCGCACGTTGATCGTCGTTGTCGTGGCACTGGTCACGGTGTCGATCGTCTTGCGCACGATGAACTGATTGCCGTACACGAGGCGCGACGTTCCGGAGACGTCGTTCGAGATGGAACCGTAGACGAGGGCCTGCGTGGCGTTACCTGACACCGTGGCCGTGTCAACCGTGGCGAAGGTGCGACCCGACACGTTGGTGATCGGCGCATACACGTTGATCACCGATGGCCCGGCCGTAGACAGCGCGGAGTTGATCGTGTCGTTCGGGAAGCCGAGCGTGTTCTGCACATCGGTCGAGATAAATCCGGCCGCCGTAGAGTCCACAATGCGGAAGTCGGAGTAGCCGCGGGACCGCGTGACGTAGGAGTAGATGTAGCTGCGACCGGCCATCACCGCGTCCGTGAACGCGCCGGTTGCTGGCGTGCCGCCGGTATAGGTCACAGTTCCCCATGGACGCCACGGGAAGGCGAATGAGCCGTTGTCAACCGTCCGCGTGGGCGCGTCAACGCAGGCAGCAACGTTGCCGGCATTGGTGGTGAACGACGTCCCACCATTGCAGGACTTAAAGATGTAGACGGCCGCGAGGTTGTCATTCGCGCGCGCCGCGAGTCGCGCGAGCAATCCCGGATTCAGCCGCAGGACGCGACGCGTCGCGACATTACCAGCGATCGAATCCGCTCGCACCTTGTTCACTTGGGCGACCATGAACGGGTCAACCGGGTTGATTTGCGGCAGTCGAACCGTGATGAGCGTGCCGATACTCGCCGCCGCCTGGCCGAACGTTGTTGAATCGATGAGCTCCGCCGACGCGACCGAGTACGACTTGCCCGCGACAACGGTCGGGAATGGGAACGGCTGTGGGCCGGAGTAGTTTGTCAGGTAGCTGGTGGTCAGTCCTTCAATCTGCTGCCGAATGGTCAGCGTGTCCGGCGCCCACGAAAACGCCCACAAAAACTGCGTGGTGTCGTTGGCCTTGAGCTTGAAGGGTCCGGCCGTCGTCATGTTGAGGATGTTGCCAACGCTCGTGCGGTAACCGCCGGCGATCGTGTCGCTGTACACGGCCGCACACCCAGCACGACCGCATCCAGGCACAAAAATCGTGTCTTGCACGCCGTCATTGTTGTAGTCCCACTTACCGTATGGCTGGCCCGTAAAGGGATTGGTGGTATTGCCCGGCACAAACTTGTTGAACTTGGCCTGCTCCAGTGATGGGAACGTACCGCTCCACTCCTCGGGCTGGAACAGCGTGGCGAAGTTGGCCAGCGTCAAGTCCGATGGGTTCCGACCATCAAGGTAGTTGGCCTCCGTACTCGACATCATGCCAAAGGACGCGCGGTGCGAACGACCCACGTTCTGCGAATTCTGCCCGAACGAATTCGACTTCCAGTGATTGAACGTGATGGTGTCGTCGGCCAGCGGGCTCGAGGGGTTGTAATACGGGCTATTGATGTTGCTGAACAGCTTGTTGCGCACGTCACCGAGTGGCGACTTGAGCCACGTCATGGTGTAGTTGGCCGTCGTCGTACCGCCAACACAACCGGCCGTGCTCGCATTGGTGTACCGCTTGGGATAGGTCGTGGTACACAGCCCGCTGCTATTGCCGCCGGTGAAAATTTCCGTGTTCGTGTTGAAATCCCAGTACGCGGCAAACGACTGACCATTGGCCACAAAACCCGGGCCAAGCCCAAAGTACAACGAGTCGTAGTCAATGCCCGTGCCGTACACATCGGCCGACTTGTTGACCATCGTGATCTGATAGAACTGCGTGTTACGCGTGCTCGGCGCGGCAAACTGCCAAGAGTCCATGCGCAGCTCCAGCCCGAGCGGGTAGCCAGCGTCAAGCGGCGCACCGGACCCGCCCGGCACAACCGAACCATACCGTAGCTTCTGCTCGCGGTAGTAGTCGGACATGAACCCGTAAATGCTCTGCGTGGCGAGATAGTTCGTCGCATCAAGCGCGGTGCGCGCAATCTTCCAATCATCCCACCGGAAACCCGCCTTGTTGGCATTGAAACGATTCGTCCAAATCGTATCCGGCACCACCAGCTTGCCGCGGAATCCTTCGGAGCCCCACGTATCCGGACAGTCCTTTTGCGGCAGCAGCGAGAACCCGGCAATCAAATAGCGCGCATCATCCCGGCACGAGCTGTTGAACACCGACGTGACACCTGAAAACGCTTTGCCAAACTGGCCGTCGGCCGCTCCGATGCGTTTGATTTGCGGCGGCACGAGCACTTGCCAGGTGTGTGCGTTGTAGCCGAGTGATCCGGCCATGTTGTTAATGCCCGGATGCACGGCCCGAATCTTCCGGAATTCGGAGGGCGGTGTGCCAGCGACAAAACCCATCTCAAAGAAGACGTAGCCACCACCGCCTTGCTGCTGGGCGATGAAGTTGTTGCCCTGATTCTCCGAAACTGGGCCGCCCTGATTGGTGACGCCGCCGCGGAAGTTGCCGCTCATGCGCAACGAGCCGGCCGCAAGGTCTTCCGCCGCAAACAAGTTGAATCCTGTCTTGCGCAGGATTGGAACCTGTTTGACGGTGCCGTCGGCCCGCACACTATCGATCGTTGTGAGGGGCTCGGGGTTCTGCCGTTGCGCCGACGCATCGTGCGGCGTTAGCACCGTAGCCACGCCAGCGAGCGCGAACAGCAGCTGTGCAACGCGCCGCACGCCGAGCGTCTTCTGGCCGATCGTCTTCTGTATGAAAGTCATGTCGTGAAGTAGTCAGTGCTTGTGATGTGCTTAGAAGTTGACCGTGATGCCGGTGGACAGACTGCGACGCGTACCGATGAACTCCGGCTGGTCGTAGGAGGTCGACGTGGTGGCATCACCGGTGTTGCCGATACGACGGTTGTTGAAGTCGCGGAGCCCATTGTCACACGTTCCGGTGTTAGTGAACACCTGCACGCAGTTGATGCGATCGAACAGGTTCGACACCCGCAGGAATCCGGAGTAGCGCACGGCCCCAATACGGAATCCCTTGTCCACCAGCAGATCGATCTGCGATGTGGACGGCTGCCGACCGGAGTTGACGTCCGATGCGTTGGCAAACGTGCCAATCGCACCAAAGGATGCGGCGCGCACTGGCGTGTACGGAATTCCCGCCGTTCGGGTAAACGTCACCGTCGCTCGCGAGTTGCGAAGCACTCGTCCGGCGTTCATCGGCAGCGATGGAATGTCCTCACGCACCTGCAGAAACACCGAGGTGTTGACACGATAGGTCTGGTCGATGTCGGCCACGGTCTCCAGCAACTGCGCCCGATTCGCTTCCTGGCGCTCCACCTCATTCGCGCGGTCGGGCGGACGGGAGTTCGTGGTGGCGCGCGCCAAACCGGCGTTCACGTCGTACCCCCAGCGATCAGCGAGCCGACGACGGAACTGAATCTCAGCACCGCGTGACGTCAGGAAGTCGCCGTTGACGAGCACCGTGTAGGACGGCAATGAGCCATCGTACGTCGAGCCGATGTCCTGCAAGGCTCGGCTCGAGCGAAGGCCAGACAATCCTGTTTCGGAGCGGTTGTACACGGTCACCTGAATGCTGTAGTTGCGGCTCAGCTCCGAGCTGTAGCCCACTTCATATTGCTTGGCTTCCTCGAGCAGCAAGCTCGGGTTGCCAACGAACGCTGGATTGTTGGTGGAGATGTTCGGCACGCATTCGTTCGTGCCCGGCTTGACCGCCGTGGCGGAGCAATACGCATCGGCTGTTCCTGCCACGGTGCCGTTCCCGGTGTTGCGGTAGCTGTTGCCGTACAGCGGGACCTGCGTGTAACGACCGGCGTTGAAGTACACCTGTGACCGTTCGGTGAGCGGGAAGTTCACACCGATGCGTGGGCTGAACGCTGTGCGCCTCTTGGCGGCACTGAAGTCGTCCAGCTGGGCGATAGCCGCCGCGCTGTCGAGAAGAATCGACCGCTGCGACTTGGGGTTGATCGCCGCCGCCGCGCAACCCGCAACACCGTACGGCTGGCCAGCCGCGTTCACCAACTTCTTGCCCGCAACCGTGAGGCCATCACATACTTCGCGCGCGGTCGTTCCATTTGACGGATTGAACGGGTCGGTAAAGCCGAGCCCCGTCGCCCGCCCGTAGTCGAAGCGACCGCCAAGCTTGATGGTGATGAAATCATACTCGATCTGGCTTTGCACATAGCCCGAAGCTTCGATTGGCTTTCCGCGATACACCTGGGTCGTCGAAGGCTGGATGCCCGAGTTCGCTCCAAACGCGCTCACATCCTTGTAATTGAAGTCATGCTTCACGAACTGCGCACCGAACTGGAAGTTGTTGTGGTCGGTGAGCTGCGACTGCACGTCGGCCTTGAAGGTGCGTGTCGTGAACTTCTCGCCACCGTAGACACCATCGACGATGCCGGCGTCCGGAATGCGATCACCGCCAGCCACGCCGGGCGACGGGCTCAGGTATCCCTGTGAGAAGTTGGGGCGGAAGAACGGGCCGGGGACGCACGTGCCGAGGAAGTACGGGCATGTGACGCGTTGGAAGTCGGTCTGCGCCGCCCGAACCTGGATGTTGCTGCGCCCCAGCCTCTGCTCGAATGAGGCAATGAACAGCTTGCCGTTGTCACTCACGGACGGCTGAATCAGGTCTTGTGACAACCTGTTGCCCCCATCGGTCAGGATCTGCAGTGAATCAGCGCGATTGTTCACCAACGCCAGCGGATCACCGCGATAGTTGAAGTACAGACGGCGATCATAGTTGCGCACGGCGCGCTGCGAGCCGACCCCGGTCAGTTTGAACGTGGTGTTCGCGAATGGAAGGAAGGTCAGCTTGCCGACAACTTGTGAGTTCTGGTTGCCACCGTATCCCTGCCATCCGCCGTTCAAATCCCGACCGTCAGGCGGCAGCGCATCCGTTTGGACGATGGGCTTGTTGATGGTGAAAATGTCATTGTCGAAATTGAGCACGCGCTGTGCCTGACTCTGCACCTGACCCGACACAGAGTACCGGACCTTGGCCTTCGTCCCCGGCACTGGGCCGGACAGATAGCCGCGCAGCAGGTTGAGACCGAGTAGCTGGTCCTGCTTGTTGCCAAATAGGGCGCCGGGGAGCGTGGAGTTCTGGAAGTCAATGGAGCCCGATACTTCCGAACCGCCTTCACGCACGGCCTGGTTGATGACACCGGATAGCGCGTTGCCGTACTGCGGGTCCATGCCGCCGCGCTGAAAATTCACCTGCTGAATGGCCAGGGCGTTCAGGCTGACCGCATCGGTACCGAACAGCGGGTTGTTGATCGGTACGCCGTCAATCATCGAGAGCGTCGCCCCGCCGCGCGCGCCACGTACCCGAGGCGCCGGATTTGTCGTGCGTTGCTCCTCGGCCAGCGAGACCACCGAGGTGTTCTGGGGCACTTCGGTGAAGCCTTGCTGTAACGCAAGCACGCCCGCAATACTCGTCACGGGCAATGACTGAATCTGCTCCGCCGTGATGACCGACTGGGACCCAACCTGATTGCGCTCAATAAGTGGCGTCTGGTCGGCCTGAACCGTGACCGCCTGCAGCGTCTGGTTGGACGCACGCAATTTGAAATCCTGGTTTCGCGTGGCGTCGATCGTGATGCCGATGTTTGCGACAATCACGCTCTGATAGCCAAGCCGACGGGCTTGCACCGAGTACGTGCCGGGCGGCACCTGAATAATGAAGAAGCGTCCGTTGGGGCCGGTGAGCGCACCGAGCGTGGTGCCCTGCACAACGATGGCTGCACCCTCAACCGGTTTGCCGGATTCGGCATCAACAACGGTGCCGGTCAGCTTGCCGGTTTGGGCTTGCGCGATTGCCGTTGGCACAGCCAGGGCGGCGCCCAAGAGCGTCGCGACGAACCAGCGACGGCGTCCTAGAGAACTCATCTGCTCCTCCGGAGGGGTATTGCCACGAGACGGACGCTCTGACAGCCACAGGTCAGTGCGCTTTCAACGCCGCACTCAGATCGGCACCGGAACAACGGCGGCGAGTCCAAACGCGACAGCGAGTGAGGCCAGGCACGCGTGGCGCGCACCGGCCAAAACTACAGAAATGACGGAGGGGAAGATTTCTCATTGCTGAGCGGTTCTCCCCGATTGGAGCTGGCGGCAAGCTAGCGCTGGTCACAGTCCTGTCAACGTTTACGGACCGTTTGTCCGCACGTTGAATCGGTTGGCACCGGCGTCGCTCCGTTCAATCCAAAGAACAGCCCGTTCGGACAACTCGTCACATGCCAGATCGGTTTCGTCCTTCAACTGCAAAAGCGACAGCAGTTGACGCGGAGTACGAGCGGAGGACCGCGAAGTGCGCAGAGGACTGCACAATTTTTGAGTGGTTTGTCTTGATGATTTTGACTGTTCTTCAAGTCTTTTTTGGTCTTTTCTGAATTTCTTGAATGCGGACCCTCCAACCACTTTGTGAAGTCCATGGAGTGGCCGTCCTCTGCGCCCTCAGCGGTCCTCCGCTCGTCCTCCGCGTCAATGGCTGTTGCAGTTCTTTCTATAAGGAAGTGTTTTCAAAAGTTCTTTCGGGTGTCTTCAGTTGTCTTCAGCAATTTCCAGAAATTCCAAGCTCAGAACAATTTCATTTTTTCTTGGATTTGTCTGTGGCGTTTGTTGTAGTCCTCCGCGCACTCAGCGGTCCTCAGCTCGTCCTCCGCGTCAAATGCTGTTGCAGTTGTTGTTTGACTCGGCGGCTGAAAGCAAAGCGCGAGACGGGCATTGGCCCTGGTCTCGCGCCTCTCAAAAAAAGCTGGCCGCGGCGGCGGTTCGCCGAACACCGTCCTGTTCGACGAACCCCGCAACGACGCTCGCGACCTTCACACCATCTTAGGCCGCGGTTATTCCCAGCTCACGCGCTTTTTCTGTGACGACACGTACGTTGTCGTCCACAACCTGCAGGAAACCACCGTCCACCGTGAACCGGCGCTCTCCCTCGGCCGTTGCAATGCGCAATGTACCACGCCCGAGCACCGTCATCAACGGGGCATGCATCTGCAAAATGCCGAGCTCCCCGTCAAACGCGGGCGCAACGACCGCGCTCGCCGAGCCGGTGAACATGGTCTTCTCTGGTGAGATGACCGAGACGGTTAGCGGAAAGCTCACCGGTTAACCCTGTAACTTCTTGGCGTTGGCGACCACGTCGTCCACGCCGCCCGCCATGAAGAATGCCTGCTCTGGCAACGAGTCAAACTCGCCTGCGCAGATGCGCTCGAACGACGAAATCGTTTCGTCAAGCTTCACATACTTGCCGGGAATACCGGTGAACTGTTCGGCGACGGCAAATGGCTGCGACATGAAACGCTGTAAGCGACGCGCGCGTCCAACGATTTTCTTGTCGTCTTCCGATAGTTCGTCCATGCCAAGAATGGCGATGATGTCCTGCAATTCCTTGTAGCGCTGCAAAATCTGTTTCGTTGTCGATGCTACTGCGTAGTGACGCTCGCCCACATACTGTGCCGCGAGAATACGCGAGCCAGAGTCGAGCGGATCGACGGCCGGATAGATGCCAAGCTCGGTGATCTTGCGGTTGAGCGTGACCGTTGCGTCCAAGTGCGCGAACGCGGCCGCAGGCGCCGGATCGGTGAGGTCGTCGGCCGGTACGTAGATGGCCTGCACTGAGGTGATGGAGCCGTTGCGCGTTGATGTAATGCGCTCCTGCAAGTCGCCCATCTCCGACGCCAGCGTTGGTTGATATCCCACGGCGCTCGGCATGCGACCAAGCAATGCCGACACTTCGGAGCCGGCCTGCGTGAATCGGAAGATGTTGTCGACGAAGACGAGCACGTCGGCGTTCTCGACGTCACGGAAATATTCGGCGACGGTGAGACCGGCAAGCGCGACACGCAAGCGTGCACCAGGCGGCTCATTCATCTGTCCGTAAATGAGCGCCACCTTCTCGAGAATTCCTGCTTCCTTGAATTCGAGATAGAGGTCGTTGCCCTCGCGCGTACGCTCGCCCACGCCACAGAACACTGACTTACCGCCGTGTCCCTTGGCGACGTTGTTGATCAGCTCCTGAATGATGACTGTCTTCCCAACGCCGGCGCCGCCGAACAAACCGATCTTACCACCCTTGACGAACGGCGCCACGAGGTCGATGACCTTGATACCTGTTTCGAAGACTTCGGTCTTGGGTTCGAGCGCGGTGAAGTCGGGGCGTTTGCGATGGATCGGCCAGCGCAGCGCGTCTTTGGGGATGTCGACGCCATTGTCGATCGGCTCGCCGAGCACATTGAGAATGCGACCGAGCGCCGGCGCACCAACGGGCACCGAAATAGGCGCACCGGTATCGATCACATCCATGCCACGCGTGATACCGTCGGTGCTGGACATGGCCACGGCGCGCACCTGATTGCGACCGATGTGCTGCTGTACTTCCGCCACCACGGCGATGTGTTGTCCGCTCGGCGCAAGCGCTTCAATGCGCAGGGCGTTGTACAGCTCTGGCAAACCATCCGTCTCGAACTCCACGTCAATGACGGGTCCGATAACCTGAACGATTCTGCCAAGCGTGGTGGGTGCTACAGTGGTGGCCATGAGACGAATGCGTTGAAGAATGAAGTGCTATGACGTGCCGTCTGATATACGATGCGAGAACCGTGACGTGTTAGAGCGCTGCGGCGCCGCCAACAATCTCGGCGATTTCCTGCGTGATCTGGGCCTGTCGCGCGGTGTTGTACGTGCGCTTCAAGACTTGTAAAATGTCCGTCGCGTTATCGGTCG
Organism: Gemmatimonadaceae bacterium; assembly: GCA_043718595.1. Lineage (GTDB taxonomy): Bacteria > Gemmatimonadota > Gemmatimonadetes > Gemmatimonadales > Gemmatimonadaceae > Gemmatimonas. The sequence goes on along the minus strand of JAYSVL010000488.1, from coordinate 2,834 downwards.
CGTTTTTCATCGCGGTGCGTTGCGCGCTCTGGAAGCCCGCTTCTGTTTCGGCGAGCGCGCGGTACACGGCATTGCGCACATACGCTGGCAACAACGCTTCGAGAATTTCCTCGCCCGATGGCGCGAGCAAAAAGTTGCGCGTCGCCGCCGCACCAGCTGGCGGTGTGACAGGCAACACCGTGTCCGTCCCAGGAGGCGCGGTAAGTGCGGACTTGTACTTGGTTCCGGTAACGTACACGGCATCCAATTCGCCCGACGCAAAACGTGTCATCAAATCGTCAACCAACGACGCCGCGTCTGCCGCTGTTGGTTTATCGCTGATATCCGTGCGCTGCGCGGCGATGTCTTTGCCCAAGTACTTAAAAAAGCCAATACCTTTCTTGCCGACGATGTGCATCTCGACCTTGATGCCCTTCGCTTCCAGTTCGGCGATGCGGACGCGCGCTTCCTTGATCAGGTTGGCGTTGAACGCACCGCACAAGCCGCGATTGGCGGTGAGCAGCATGAACGCCACTTTCTTTGGTTGCGCGGGGCGACGCAGCAACGGAAACAGCGCCGCGAGTTCCGGCGTGTAGAGATGACTGAGCATCTCGCCGAGTGCCATCGCATACGGACGCGCCGCGAGGACGCGATCGGTAGCGCGTTTCATCTTTGACGTGGCCACCATTTCCATCGTGCGCGTGATCTTGCGCGTGTTCTCGACGGACTTGATGCGGCCTTTGAGTTCGCGGCCCTTGGCCATGGCTTACAGACTCTTGTCGTACTGCGCGATCGCGCGCTTGAGATCGGCTTCCGTGTCCTTGGAGAGCGCTTTCGTGTTGCGAATGGCGTCGCCGACTTGCGGGAATTGCGCCGCCGCAAACTCGAGGAAGCCACGCTCCCACGCGCGAATGTCTGCTACGGCGACGGTGTCGAGCAGGCCATTGGACACAGCGTAAATCACCATCACCTGCTCTTCGACGGTGAGCGGCGCGTACTGCGCCTGCTTAAGAATTTCCACGGTGCGTGCGCCACGATCAAGCTGACGCTTTGTTGCCGCGTCGAGGTCAGACGCGAAGGCAGCGAAGGCTTCCAGTTCGCGGTACTGCGCGAGGTCGAGACGCAGTCGGCCGGCGACACCTTTCATTGCTTTCGTTTGCGCAGAACCACCAACGCGTGACACGGAGATACCGACGTTCACGGCGGGACGCACACCGGCGTTGAACAAGTCGGTTTCCAAGAAGATTTGACCATCGGTAATCGAGATCACGTTGGTCGGGATGTATGCCGAGACGTCACCGGCCTGCGTTTCAATGATGGGAAGCGCGGTGAGCGAACCACCCGGCTTGATGATGACTTTGCCGTCGCACACGTCATCATCTTCACGCAGTTTGGCCGCACGTTCGAGCAAGCGGCTGTGCAGATAAAACACGTCACCCGGATACGCTTCGCGGCCTGGCGGTCGGCGCAAGACGAGCGAGATCTGGCGATATGCGGCAGCCTGCTTCGACAAGTCGTCATACACACACAACGTCGGCTTGCCTTCGTTGTACATGAAGTACTCGGCCATCGCACAACCGGAGTACGGGGCGATGTAGAGCATGGGCGCCGGGTCGGAGGCAGACGCGGCAACGATGATGGTGTAATCCATTGCGCCGGCCTGCTTGAGCTTCTCCACTACGGACGCAATCGTCGACGCCTTCTGGCCGATGGCGACGTACACACAAATGACGCCCTGGCCCTTCTGATTAATGATTGTATCAACGGCGACTGCGGTCTTGCCTGTGCCACGGTCACCAATGATGAGCTCACGCTGACCGCGACCAATCGGGATCATGGCATCAATGGACTTGATGCCGGTTTGCAGCGGCTCTTTCACCGGCTGCCGTACAATGATACCGGGCGCTTCGGACTCCACCCGACGGTACGTGGAGGTGACGATGTCGCCGAGCCCATCGATGGGGCGACCGAGCGCATCAACAACACGTCCAACGAGGGCATGACCGACCGGCACTTCGAGCACTCGGCCGGTGAGGCGGACTTCGTCGCCTTCCTTGAGCAGCAGATAGTCGCCGAGTACGACAGCGCCGATGTTGTCTTCTTCGAGGTTGAGCGCCATGCCCGTGATGACCGTCTTGGTCTCCGAGCTGGTGAACTCGAGCATCTCGCCGCCCATGCACTTGCCGAGCCCGTAAACGCGGGCGATGCCGTCCTTCACTTCAAGGACCGAGCCGACTTCTTCGACATTCAGGTCGTGGAGGTCAGCGGCGGCGATTTCGCGGAGGAGAATGTCCTTGATTTCGCCTGGGCGAAGAGCGGTCTGGGTGGTCATGTGGTGCGGACGGGGAGGTCGTTAAACAGGCTGTGGCATAGCTTGTGAAAAGTATCACAAGGGCTGTCATTCGGGCAAGCCAACCAACAGCAACTGCATTTGACGCGGAGGACGAGCGGAGGTCCGCGGAGTGCGCTGAGGACTGCTGAAGAAACGATGCAGATTGTGGTTGTCTTTTGTTGGGAGCAACGATAACTGCAACAACTGCAACAGCATTGACGCGGAGGACGAGCGGAGGTCCGCCGGAGTTCGCGGAGGACTTCAAAAAAATTGGTTGTTGCTGTACCCTGCGCTCTCCGTGAGCCTCTGCTGAACCTCTGCGTCTAAATGCTTTTGCTGTTTTTGTTGGCTGTCAGTCCGCGTCGTCGATTTCGGTGTTTTGTTGGTGTTGGAAGCGCTCCAGCAGGTCAACGGCTCGAAGACGGGTGAGCGAACTGGCTTTGGCACCAACGAGACGCTGCGTGGTGCTTGATAGGTGGCTGGACGACGCAAACCCCAGGACCTCTGCCACGTCGCGGATGTC
>JAYSVL010000487.1:0-3748 GCA_043718595.1 Gemmatimonadaceae bacterium | reverse complement strand
CCCCGGCGTGACGCGTGTCACACCGGGGTTCTGTACAGCGTCGATCAGGTTACGGCTTCTTGACTGCTTTGGCGGCTTCCTTGGCCTTGTCGACGGCGGCCGCGGTGGCCTCCTTGGCCTTCACCGCGGCGCTGTCCATCATAGCGCCGGCCTTCATCGCCGCGCTGTCCATCTTCATGGCTGCGCTGTCCATCATCGCGCCGCCAGCCTTGGCCGCGCTGTCCATCATTGCGCCACCAGCTGTTGCGGCCGCACCAACGGCATCCGCGGCAGCACTGCCCGCAGCATCAGCAGCAGCTTTCGGCTCACCAGAGCAGGCCGCGAGAGCCATCAGCATGCCGATGGTCGAGATACGGAAAAGATTCGAGCTCTTCATTGGCAGGGTCCGGGCGTGGAGGATGAGCGCGTGAACGTGCAACGCATGACAATCATAGCGCATTTCCTCACGCGGCGAAACGGTTGGGGAAAGAGTTCGTTCCCGGCGACCCGCTTCGCGCGAGCGATACGGGGCGTTAGCGTTGACCGATGGCTACCCCGCGCACCGAACAGGCGATTGCCCGCCTCGCCGACCTCACCCCACGACAGATTGTCGCGGAGCTGGACCGTTACATCGTTGGTCAGGCTGACGCAAAGAAGTCTGTCGCCATTGCGCTCCGTAATCGATGGCGGCGACAGCGCGCACCGGAGGCGATACGCAATGAGATCTCGCCAAACAACATCATTCTCATCGGCCCCACCGGTGTTGGCAAAACGGAGATCGCTCGCCGTCTCGCCAAGCTGGCTGGCGCGCCCTTCACAAAAGTGGAAGCGTCCAAGTTCACCGAGGTCGGCTACGTGGGGCGCGACGTGGAATCGATGGTGCGCGACCTCGTGGAAAGCGCGATCGACATGGTGCGCTCGGAGCGTGAGAGCGAAGTTGAAGATCTCGCCAATGAACGCGTCGACGAACGCCTGCTCGACCTCTTGCTTCCGGTACCTGCTGGCGCGGCCGCGACCACCGAGACAGTAGGAGTCGCGAAGCCAGTCGACGCGACACCCACGACCGCCGATGGCGCTGCGACAAGCGCGGATGGAAACGCGGACCGGTATCGTCGCACGCGCGAGAAGCTCAAGCTCATGCTGCTCGACGGTCAACTCAACGGTCGCGAAGTCGAGGTGGAAGTCACGCAATCTGGGCCTGGGATGAACAGCGTCATGACACCCGGCGCACCGGAAGGCATGGATAGCATCTCGGAGTGGTTTCGCGACATGATGCCCAAGCGCAAGAAGAAGCGCACCGTCAAGGTCACCGAAGCGCGTCGCATTCTGCTCGATGAAGAACTCGACAAGCTCATTGATCTCGATGACGTCACCACTGACGCGCTCGAACGGGTCGAAACCATGGGCATCATTTTTCTTGACGAGATCGACAAGATCGCGGGCGAACGTGGGCAGGGCGGAGGCCCCGACGTCTCACGCGAGGGCGTGCAACGTGATCTGTTGCCGATCGTCGAAGGGTCGAACGTGCAAACACGCTACGGCATGGTGAAGACGGATCACGTGTTGTTCATCGCCGCCGGCGCCTTTCATGTCTCCAAACCCAGCGACTTGATCCCGGAATTGCAGGGACGGTTTCCCATTCGGGTGGAGCTCAAGCCGCTCACCGAAGCGGACTTTGTGCGCATCATGACCGAACCGGAAAATGCGCTCACCAAGCAGTATGCCGCGCTGGTCGAGGCGGAGGGCGCATCACTCGTCTTTCAGCCCGAAGGCATCGCCGAGATCGCGCGCGTGGCCACGCGCGTCAACGAGCGCATGGAAAATATCGGCGCGCGACGCCTGCACACGGTCATGACAACACTGCTGGAAGACGTGCTCTATGAACTTCCCGATCGCGGCAAGGACACGGTGACGGTGGACGCAACGATGGTGCAGGAGCGTCTGAAAGTCATCGCCGAGGACGAAGATTTGCGGAAGTACATCCTCTGAGCGACTCACGCCACCTGACATGTCACCGATACATCGCGATTTCCTGAACGTAAGTGATCTCTCGCCCGCAGAGACGCATGCGCTGTTCGTCTTAGCGGAACGGATGCGAAGCGGCGCCTATGCAGATCGTCCGCTGGCCGGCAAGGCGTTGGCGATGATCTTCATGAAGTCCAGCACGCGCACCCGCGTCTCGTTCGAAGTGGGGGCAACGCAACTTGGTGGCACGGCGCATTTTCTCTCGCCACGCGACGTGCAGATCGGTCGCGGTGAGCCCGTCGAAGACACCGCGCGCGTGTTATCGCGGTATGTGCACGGGATCATGATCCGCACCTTCGCCCACAGCGACGCCCAGACGCTCGCGCAGTACAGCAGCGTTCCAGTGATCAACGGGCTCACCGACCTGTCGCATCCGTGCCAGGTGCTCGCCGATCTGCTCACCGTGCGACAGCGTTTCGGCGACATTCGTGGGCGCACCGTGGCATGGATTGGCGACGGGAACAACATGGCCAATTCATGGATCGACGCCGCCACGCACCTCGGCTTCACACTGCGGCTCGCCTGTCCGGAGGGATATGACCCGAACGCGCAGTTCCTTCACGCCGCGCAACATGCCGACGTCCAGCTCGTGCGTGATCCGCGCGACGCGGTGCGCGACGCCGACGTCGTCACGACGGACGTGTGGGCCTCCATGGGACAGGAAGACGAGCAGCAGCGTCGCGTGCGCGCGTTCGCCGGTTTTCAGGTGGATAGCGCACTGATGTCGCAGGCAGCCCGCAACGCGGTGTTCTTGCACTGTCTGCCAGCGCATCGTGGCGAGGAGGTGTCGGCAGAAGTAATAGATGGCCCGCAAAGCGCCGTCTGGGACGAAGCCGAGAATCGCCTGCACATCCAGAAAGCGTTGATGGCCGCGTTGATGGGCAACGTGGCACTCACGTAGTCATAAGCCAAACTCACCGCTCACTTCTTTCACGCACGACACATGACTGCTTCCGGCACTGCAGCACCCGACTTCACCGCACTCACCGATGACGGATCGTCGCTGACACTTTCCTCGCTCCGCGGTCGACCCGTCGTCGTGTACTTCTATCCCAAAGACGACACGTCCGGCTGCACGGTTGAAGCCTGCGAATTCCGCGACATGTTCCCTCGCTTCGACAGCACCAAAGCCGTCATACTCGGCGTCAGCCCTGACGATGTGAAATCGCACGCCAAGTTCGTGAAAAAGTTCGACCTGCCGTTCACGCTCGTCGCTGACACTGACAAAGCAATCGCGATGGCGTACGATGTCTGGAAGGAAAAATCGATGTATGGCCGCAAATACATGGGCGTCGAGCGCACCACCTTTCTTATCGACGCCAAAGGCAAAATTGCGCACGTTTTTGCGAAAGTGAAACCGGCGGGTCACGCTGCCGAAGTTATGGCTGCGATTGATGCGCTGTAGCCACGAACAGCGAACAGCGGGCCGCGAATCTACGCGAACAAGCCGCGAATCAAAAAACAAAAACAGAAATTACGCGTCGCTGTTTTTCAATGAACAGCGAGCCGCGAATTAACGCGAACAACTCGCGAATCAAACAACAAAACAGAAAAACTGTGTTGTTGTTCTTCAACAAACAGCGGGCCGCGAATTAACGCGAACAACTCGCGAATCAAACAACCAAAAACAACTTTTTGTTTTTTGGGGTCTTCCGGGAATTTAGGGAAAGAGTCGTGACAAATGTGCGGTGATTCGCCATGGTAGACGCAGGAGGGGGCCATGAACGAATCCGTATCGCGGGAT
>JAYSVL010000486.1:0-11769 GCA_043718595.1 Gemmatimonadaceae bacterium | reverse complement strand
CGGATGTCCGAAGAACATGGCATCCTTGATTTGTCCAAGTCTGACTGGCGACCACGACTCGGTGACCAGGTGCGCATTGTGCCCAACCACGTCTGCATCGTGGTCCATCTGTTTGATGAACTCGTCGGGGTGCGTGGGCACGCCGTCGAAACCCGATGGCCTGTGGCGGCACGCGGACGAGGACCATCGTATGACACGAGCGCGGACGGACCGGCACGGCCACGCGCCGTCTAGCGACGCGATGCAGCTACCTCGTCGCATTCTGCTTGTTGACGCTGACGCGTTTTTTGTCGCCGTCGCGCGACAGGAAGATCCTGACGGTGCCGGTCGCGCAACGCTGCTGATTGTTGGTGGGCGTCCGGGTTCACGCGGCGTGGTGTGCAGCGCCTCGTACGAATGCCGAGCGTTTGGTGTGCGTTCGGCGATGCCGATCTCGCGCGCGCTACGGCTCTGTCCACAGGCGATGTGCGTTCCCGTGCCGCGACACGCCTGCAGCCGTCGCAGCAAGGACATTCACGCGGTGCTGGCGACATACGCGCCGGTGGTACAAGCGTCGAGTATCGACGAGTGGTATTGCGACATGGCGGGCACCGAGGCGCTCTATGGCAATGAATCGCTCGCGGCGACGGCGCATCGGATACGCGACGCCGTCCGCGCTGCGACGGGACTCAACGTCTCAATTGGCTGCGGAACCTCGCGTCTCGTTGCCAAAATGGCCGTGGAAGCCGCCAAACCGAAACCCGGCACAACCGCCAATGGAGTGCACGCGGTCTCGCCAGACGCGGAAACGGAGTTTCTCGGCCCGTTCAAGTTGGCGGACCTGCCAATGGTTGGGCCGCGCTTCGCCGCGAAGCTGGAACGATTCGGACTCGTCACGATCGCCGAAGCGCAAGCGTGGACGCAGGAACAACTGGTCGAACGACTTGGCGCGCGTACTGGTGGATGGCTATACCACCGCGTGCGCGGGCTCGACGACAGCATCGTGCACTCGCGCGATGGACAAAAACAAGTCAGCCGCGAAGAGACGTTCGCCCGTGACCTGCACGATGACGAAACCATCGAGCGCGAGTTATTGCGACTCGCCGTGCGTGTCGCGACCGATTTGCGCAAACGCCATCTCAAGGCGCGAACGATCACCGTCAAACTGAAGGATGCGGACTTTCGCACGCGTTCGGCGCAGCACACGCTGTCGCGCCCGATTGAGTCAGAACAGTCCGTGTCACGAGCCGCACGTGCCCTGTTGCGCCAACTGCGCGGACGACGGCGCGTGGGCGTACGCTTGCTCGGCATTGGCCTGTCGCACTTCGACGAGGGACGCGGCACCGCGCCGCAGATGACGTTGTTCGACGCACCCACGGCGGCAGCACCCGGCGATCCGGTGGAGGGCGATCGCGACCGTCGCCTGACCTCGGCGGTTGACCGGATTCGCGACCGCTTCGGCAGCACGGCCATTCTGCCGGCGCGATTGATTGCGCCGGCCGGCGACATCGGGCCCCGCGTCGAGGAGTAACGCCAGGAGTGCGACACTGCCGCTTCCGGCGCTCAGTAGCCTCGCTTACCTTCCGTCCAGCCGTGCCCCGATTGGGGGTGTCCTTCATGTCCGCCGGCGCAGCCGGTCGCGTTTCAGACGGGGTGTCACGATGAGTGGTGAGTACAATCCCAACACACAGGGCTGGCCCTTCGCCGGCGTCGTCTGTCTCCTTACGCTGGGGCTGCTGTTCTTCGCCTACTCAACGCATGAGAAGAACTATTTGCACCCACGCGACCCGATGAACCAGCAAGTGTATCACGCGGAGGACGCGGCCAAGGGCGAACACGGCGGCGAGGCAAAGCATGACGTGAAAGCCGAAGCAGGCGCAGCCAAAGAAGGTGCCGCGAAGCATTAGGCGTCGCCACCTGTCGGCGCAACGCCGCGTGTCCGCTCAGGATGCGCGGCGTTTCTCTTGGTCATGACATTGCGCCGCGTCGCCATCCTGCGCATGCCCCTGATTGCCGTGACATTTCTGGCGGTCGGCGCGGCATTCGCGGGCCGTGGCACGCTCAGTCAGACGATTTGGCTTGTCGGGCTAGTCGTCACCGGCGCACCGGTTGTGTTCCATACGGTGCGTGGCATGCTGCGCGGCAACTTTGCCGCCGATGTTGTCGCCATGCTGGCCATCATTGGTGCGGTGTGGCTCGGGCAGCCGCTCGCCGGACTCGTGGTGGTGCTCATGCAGACGGGTGGAGAGGCGCTCGAGCAATACGCGGTTGCGCGAGCCTCCAGCGCCGTCGCCGCGCTGGAGGCCGATGCTCCTCGCATCGCCCATCGATCACGTAACGGACGGATTGACGACATCGCGGCGACGGACGTCGTTCCGGGCGATCAGTTGCTCGTGCGCCCGGGTGAGCTGGTGCCATGCGATGGCGTCGTTACGGAAGGCAGCTCGCACGTGGACGCGTCTCGCCTGACCGGTGAAGCGGTAGCGATTGGCGTTTCCCCGGGCGAGTCATTGATGTCCGGCAGCATCAATCAGGACGGCGCACTCACCATGCGCGCGCTCCGCGCCTCGCGCGACAGCCAGTATGCCAGGATCGTCGAGCTGGTCCGGAGCGCGCAGGCATCGAAGAGCCCGTTGCAGCGCACCGCTGACCGATGGGCCATCTGGTTCACACCGCTCACGCTGCTGGCCTGTGCTATCGCCTGGCTGATTTCCCACGACGCGACGCGTGTGCTGGCCGTGCTCGTGGTTGCAACGCCGTGTCCGCTCATTCTGGCCGCACCGGTAGCGATCATCGGTGGCATCAACAGCGCGGCGAAGCGTTCGATCATCATCCGCAACGGGCAAGCGCTCGAAGGACTCGCCGCCATCAATCTCGCCGTCTTTGACAAAACGGGAACGTTGACGATCGGGCAGCCAAGTTTGCAGCGCGTGGTGACCGACGATGGCGCCTCATCCGATGAGCTGCTGGCGACTGCGGCGGCCATTGAGGAGGGATCGAGTCATCTCCTCGCTCGGGTGATCGTACGCGGCGCCGCGGCGCGCGGCGTGCATGGTCGCCTCGCCACGCAAGTCACGGAGACGCCCGGCAGTGGCGTCACTGGCATGGTGAATGGCGACCGGGTTGCGGTGGGCTCGCACGACTACGTGCGTCAAGCGATGCCAACGCTCAGCGCGCGGATTGACGCGCTGGACATCGACGCGTCTGGACTGCGCGCCTACGTCGCCACGGACGGCGGACAGGTGGGCCGCATTGAGTTTGCCGACGAGATGCGACCTGGTCTCGCCGCCTTTTTTTCGTCGCTTACGACGCGAGGGATTCGCGAGGTGCATCTGTTGTCAGGCGACAAGTCCGACAACGTCGCACGCCTGGCGGAAACGTTCGGGATTACCAGTTTTGCTGGCGACCTGTCTCCCTCAGACAAAGTTGATCGCGTTCGCGCGCTCGAATCGGCAGGTGGGCGCGTGCTCATGGTTGGTGATGGCACGAACGATGCGCCGGCGTTGAGTGCGGCGACGGTCGGCGTGGCGCTTGCCGGTCATGGTGGGGGCGTACTCGCGGAAGCGGCCGACGTCGTGCTGCTGGTTGACGAATTGACGCGTGTGACCGAAGCGATCGACATCGGGCGCCGCTCGATGCGCATCGCGCGTCAGAGCATCGGAGTTGGGCTTGGCCTGAGTCTGGTGGGTATGGCTATTGCCGCGAGCGGTCGCATGACACCGATCGTCGGTGCGCTGGCGCAGGAAGCGATTGATGTAGCGGTCATCCTCAATGCCCTGCGCGCCAGTGTCTCGGCCCGTGCGCGATCGGTTACGACGCCACCTTGATGCCGAGTGACTCCGCAATACAGACGCGATCACGTCCGTTCTGCTTCGCCCGATAGAGCGCCTTGTCTGCACGCTCCACCCACTCGGCGGTTTCTTCGAACGGTTCGAGTTGCGCTACACCAACCGATGCGCCGATCTGAAATTCCATCGCCGGATGCGGCGCGGGCATCTCGGATATTTGGTCCATCAGGCGACGCGCCAGGGTCTGCGCCATCTTCCAATCGGTGTTGTGCAGGATGACTGCAAACTCGTCACCGCCATAGCGACACAGCACGTCTGTCTGTCGCAAAAAAACTTTGGACAACGCCTTGCCGAGCGTCGCGATTGCCGCGTCACCGGCCAGGTGGCCATACATGTCATTCACCAACTTGAGTTTATCAAGGTCAATCATGAGCAGCACCACCGGCTGACGCGCCAGCGAGAACATTTGTATCGCACGCGGGAGCATCGCGTCAAACAACTTGCGATTGCCGATACCGGTGAGCGGATCGGTGGTGTTCTCCTTGCGTGCCTCTTCCAGCTGCTGTCCGACTTTGTCGAGCCGCGTGGCGAGCGTCGTGAACTGCTTTTGCTGTGCTTCGCGGCGTTCGATTAGGGCGGTCTCAATGCCCTGCATGGCGCCGAGCACTTCCTGTTTGATCGACCCCGTCTGCATACCCTTGAGTGCACTGCGCGCACGCTCGAACTGATCGTTGGCCGTCTTGTCCGTCGACTGATCAATTTTCACCGCATTGTGCACCGTCTCAACGCACGACCACAACGCATCGCGAAGTTCGGTGCTCGACGCTTCGACATATGAATGTTCTTCACGCCGCAATTCTGTCACTGCCCGCACCAAGCCATTCCAGTCGCGGTCCGCAACACCGAGCGACGCGCCATCACTGCCTTCTTCGACGGCGTAACCGAGCGTCGCATGTCGCTGCCATTTGCCCATCAACTCTGCACCAGCGTCGGCGGATCGGTCGGGCACGTCGATCGGGAAACGCGCAAGCGCGGAGAGCACACCGCCCAACGCGTCCAGGACAAGACCCAGTCCGGCGCTGTCTCCGGAGGTTGTCTCGCGAACGCCGACTATCGCGGGCGACAAGGGAATGGATCCCACCACGCCGCCGACGCTGCCCTGTTCAGAGGCGGTGCGCGGCCCGGCAGCAGTCTTCTTGCTAAAGAACATGACGTTGGGTCGGGGTGTGCCTCTTTATCTCGACACTCCCCGCCCAAAAGTTGAGTCCCGGCGCGAACTCGTTAGAACTCCTCCACCGCCATGGCCATGATGGGCGCCGACCCAGACTGAATCGCCGCCAGCAGCGTCGCCGCCTCCGGCAACAGGCGCGCAAAATAGAAACGCGCCGTCTTGAGCTTGGCCTGCAAGAAACGGGCGTCACCAGTACCGGCGCTCAGTTGCGCGGACGCAACGGTGGCCATTCGCAGCCATTGCCAACCGACTGCGACAAAGCCCATCAGGTGCAAATACTCGGTCGCCGCTGCACCCGCTTCATCCGGGTTGGCGAAGCCACGCTCGGCGAGCAACATGGTGGCCTTTTGTAGCTGGTACAGTGATGCGCCAAGTGGCTTGGCGAATTCCTCCACCGCCTCGTTCGACGCCGCTGCGTCAATGTCCGCCTTGACGACTTCAAAGAAACGGCGGACCAGTCGTCCACCTTCCATCGGCAGTTTGCGCCCCACTAAGTCCAGCGCCTGCACGGCGTTGGTGCCTTCATAGATCTGGGCGATGCGGGCGTCCCGCACATACTGCTCGATACCGTACTCTTTGATGTAGCCGTGCCCACCGAGAGTCTGCAACGCGATGTTGGTGTTGTCGAACCCTTTGTCTGTCAGAAACGCCTTGAGCACCGGCGTCATCAGCGCGACCATGTCCTCGGCCGCTTCGCGCGTAGCCGCGTCCGGATGTGCGTGCTCGAGATCAATGCGAATGCCCACCCAGTAGGCGAGAGCGCGCATCCCCTCGTTAAATGCCTTGATGCGCAGCAGCCCTTTGCGCACATCGGGGTGCACGATGATGGGGTCGGCCGGGCCCGACGGATTCTTGGGGCCGGTCAGCGCACGCCCTTGCAGACGATCCTTGGCATACGCCAGCGCATTTTGATACGCGACCTCCGAGAGGCCAAGCCCCTGCAACCCAACGGCGAGTCGTGCGCCATTCATCATCACGAACATGGCCCGCATGCCTTTGTGCTGCTCACCCACCATCCAACCAGTCGCGTTGTCGAAGTTGAGCACGCAGGTCGCCGACGCCTTGATGCCCATCTTGTGTTCGACCGATCCGCAGGTGACGCCATTTTTCGTACCGAGCGCACCGTCTTCGGTCGGCAAATACTTGGGCACCAGAAACATCGAGATGCCCTTCGATCCACCCGGCGCGTCTGGCAGTTTGGCGAGCACGAGATGCAGGATGTTCTCCGTCAGATCATGATCACCGGCCGAGATGAAAATTTTCTGTCCCGTGATGTGATACGCGCCGTCGCCCGCCGGAATCGCTTTGGTGGTGATGATGCCGAGGTCGGTGCCGGCGTGCGCCTCGGTGAGGCACATGGTGCCGCCCCATGACCCGTCCACCAGCTTGGGCAGGAAACGCTCTTTGAGTTCGTCAGAGCCATGGCTGACGAGTGCACTGTAGGCGCCGTGCGACAACCCTGGATACATGCTGAACGAGAGGTTGGAGGAACAGAGCATCTCCTCCATTACGAAGCCGACAATTTTTGGAAGTCCCATACCGCCGTACTGCTGCTTGGCGACGACACCGGTCCACCCGCCTGCCGCATATTCGGCGTACGCCTCCCTGAAGCCAGTCGGTGTGCGCACGGTAGTGCCGTCAAGACGCACACCCTCTGCATCACCGCTCTGGTTGATCGGGAAGAGCACGTCCTCGCAGACTTTCGCGCCGCCCTCAATGACGTTGTCGATCATCTCGGCGGTGGCCTCTTCGTAGCCCGGCAGCGCCGCCAGTTGGCCGACGTTGTGCACGTCATGCAACAGGAACTTGATGTCGTCAAGCGGGGCCTTGTATGTGGGCATGAACTGCGTCCTCGGTGCTGGTCGGGAACCTGCGGTGGGTGCGTGCCGGACTGCGGCGGCCGTCCTTACAATGACGTCTTATGAAGCTGAAATGGAGAGCGATCGTCGGCAAGTTAGATTATGACGCCAGCGTCATGTTTTAGTCACGCGGAGGCGCGGTGCGGCGGAGAACAGCCATAGGGTTCACGCGGAGCCGCGGAGAACAGCCGTTGGCTTCACGCGGAGCCGCAGAGCCGCGTAGAACAAACGTGTCATGTGGGCGGCGGCACGTGGCCCGACTTCGGAACGTCCGTGCGGGCGCCCGAACCGAGTAACGGCACCGCGGGCCGCTGCGCTCCGCTAGACTGCACCAATCCCTGTGTCTCCCCGGAGCATTCGATGAAGCAGTTTTTCACGGCCCTGGCCGCGAATTTTGTGACGATCGCCCTGTGCGTCGTCGGTGGGTTTATCCTGATCGTTGGCATCGTGGCCGCCGCCGGTAAGTCGGCACCCCCCGCTTTGCGCACGGGCTCGGTGCTGGTGGTCGATCTCAACGAGACACTATCCGATCGGCCCATGCCGACCGAGCGACCGTCGGTGTTTGACGACGCGCTGAGTGGCGGCACCAGCATGTTATCCCTTCGCGCGGCCACGATCGCGTTGCGCGAGGCGGCGGACGACGAACGCATTGGTGGCGTGCTCATTCGCGGCAACATTACCGCTGACGGTTATGGTTCGGGCTATGCCGCCATGCGGGAACTACGCAGCGCTGTAGCCGACTTCCGTAAATCGAAGAAGCCGGTGCATGCGTTTCTCGTCAATCCGAGCACACGCGACTATTACATCGCGTCTGCGGCATCAGTGATCAGCATCGATCCATTTGGCGCGTTGCTGATGCCTGGGATGGCGTCTGAACAAGTGTTCTTCGCCGGCCTGTTTGAGAAGTACGGCATCGGCGTGCAAGTCAGTCGCGTGGGACGTTTTAAGGCGGCGGTCGAACCGTTTACACGCAGTAACATGAGCCCGGAAAATCGGCTGCAGGTGCAATCGTATCTCGGCGACATGTGGAGCGAAGTGAAACGTGGTATCAGCGAAAGCCGGGGTGTCGACACGACCACGTTGCAGGGCATCGTTGACTCGCAAGGCATCATTCTGCCGGCCGACGCCAAGGCGGCGCGTCTCGTCGACCGCGTGGCGTATTTCGACGAAGTACTGGCCGACCTGCATCGCCTGGCGCGTGTCGGACCATCGGCCGTGATCTCCACCGATGGCGCGCGCGCCGATACGGCCAAGGGTTCGACCAAAGCCGACGTCAAGTCGCGTGCGGCCGACCTGCTCGACACGCCGGCGCTACCGCAAATCAGCCTCGAGGACTACGCACGCATCGCCGCCGCGCGCGGTCGCATTGTTGGTGCGAGTCAGGCGATTGCAGTGCTTTACGCCGAGGGCGACATCGTTGACGGTGAGAGCGGCTCCGGCAATATTGGTGGCGACGCGCTGGCACGTGAACTGCGCAAGATTCGCGCGGATAGCAAGGTCAAGGCGATTGTCTTGCGCGTCAACAGTCCTGGCGGCAGTGCGATCGCGTCGGAGCGCATCGAACGTGAGCTCGCGCTCATCGCGCGGACGCGACCCGTTGTTGTCTCAATGGGTACGGTTGCGGCCAGTGGTGGTTACTGGATCAGCACAGCGGCACAGCGCGTGTTCGCACAGCCGAACACCATCACTGGGTCGATTGGTGTGTTCTCGATCGTGCCGAACATCAAGAGCATCGCGGCGAAGAACGGCATCACCTTCGACACCGTGAAAACCGGACGCTACGCCGATCTGCTGTCGATCTCGCGCCCGCGTTCGGCCGCCGAAATGGCGGTGCTGCAGCGCGGGACTGATGCCGTGTACGATGCGTTCATCGAGCGCGTGCGTAACGCGCGCCGTCTCTCAGCAGACTCAGTGCGTTCGATCGCCGAGGGTCGCGTGTGGTCCGGCAAGGAAGCCATGCGCATCGGGTTGGTGGACTCGATTGGTGGGCTTGATGTCGCAATCAAGAGCGCCGCATCCCTGGCGCGTATCACGGGCGACTACGAAGTACGGGAATACCCGCGCGCCAAATCAGCGATGGAAGAATTTTCAGAATTACTGGACCGAAAACCGGCGCCGGTTGCCCGCGTGTCAGCGACGCTATTGGCAGGCAACGACCCCGCACACCAACTGGCGCGCAGTATCGCGCGTGAATTCGAACTGCTGGTGTCGTACAACGATCCACGAGCCACGTACGCACGCATGCCGTTCATCCTTCGTGTGCGGTAGGCGATGTGATACGAGGGAACCGCCAGGTGTTGGTGCTGGGTGCGTCGCTGCTGTACGCCGCGGGCACATTGCACACGCAGGATACCGCTCGTGTGCAATCACCACCTCGCGTCGCGACAGCAGCGGACTCCGTACGGAAACCGGCGAAGCGCGTCAAGCGACGAGTTGCCGTGCCAACCGCGGACACCGTTGGTGGTCACGCGTACGCCACCGGCGGAACGTCGGCGGCGGCTCGTGCACTTGCCGGCAAGCCCGTCCCGACATGGCCAGTGAAGGGACCCGCTCCGCTCCCGGGCAGTGTGCTGCCAGGGAAACGTATCGTGGCCTACTACGGCAACCCGTTGTCGAAGCGTATGGGCGCGCTTGGCGAATATCCGAAAGACGAAATGCTGGCACGTCTGGATCGCGAAGTAGCCGCGTGGCGTGAGGCCGATCCGACCACACCGGTGCAACCTGCCCTGCATCTGGTCGCCGTCACCGCACAGGGTGATAGCGGCAAGGATGGCATGTATCGGCAGCGCATGACCGATGCGCTGGTGGAGAAGGTGTATGGCTGGGCGCGCGAAAAATCCGCGATCATGTTTCTTGATGTGCAGGTTGGTCGCAGCACCATTCAGCAAGAGTTACCGCGCCTGGAGCCCTTTCTGTCACGAGCAGACATACATTTTGGCATGGATCCGGAATTTTCGATGAAAGACGGATCGAAGCCGGGCAAGAAAATTGGGACAGTCGATGCCACCGATGTCAATTTCGCGATCGACTGGCTGGCGAAACTCGTGACGGCCAAGAACCTGCCGCCGAAGATTCTCGTGGTGCATCGCTTCACCCGGCCAATGCTCACCAACGCCAACGCCATCCGCCTCGATCCGCGGGTCCAGGTCGTGATCCACATGGATGGCTGGGGTCCGCAGAGTCTCAAGCGTGATTCGTACGCGGCGTATGTCTATGCCGACCCCGTACAGTTTGCCGGCTTCAAGGTGTTCTACAAGAACGACACGCGCGGCGGAGGAGCGGTGTTCACCCCGCGTCAGCTGCTCGGACTCACCCCAAAACCACTGTACATCCAGTATCAGTAACGTTTCTTCCTCATGCCAGTACCGACACGAGGCTACGTTGGCGAGGAGATACTAGCGCAGTCCCACTCGCGCGCTGACATATGCGCGTCGCCGCAGCGCCGGCTCGAAGTATCGTGATCGTGTGGCGTTGATCACCACAGCGCTGGCGTAGTGACGATCAAACACATTGTCCACGCCAATCGCCGGTTCCACGGACAGATGTCGCATTCGCGACTCGGACGAAAAGCCCGCGCGCCACGCCCACGCGGTGTATCCTGACGCAAATACGGTCGCGGCATCATCAGCACTGACGCGTGTCGCGGCCGTGACTTCGACACTGCTGAACCACCCGCCGCGACGCAGCGTGATCCACGATTGGAGCTGATGTACCGGCACACCGGGAATCGGCTTGCCGGCATAGTTCGCGCTGCCCACCGTGTAGGCATCGAACCGGAATCGCGACCAGGTGTACGCGGCACCCGCGTCGCCAACGGGTAGCGATATCCGCGCGCTGCTCTCCATGCCCGATCGTGCGGTGCGACCAGCATTACGATACGCCCGCCGCCCCGGCGCATTGGGCACATCAAACGGTACGAGTTCATCGCGCACGCTGGCACGAAATGCGGCGACATCGACTCGTACGCGCCCTCCCAGAACGGACTGGAGTCCCAGTTCCACGGTCCGCGTGCGTTGCGGCTGGAGCTGTCCATTTAAGCCGGCGGCACCGTTGTCCTGATTGGTAAGCTCGGTGACGGTCGGTGTTTCGAAGGCGGTGGCAACGTTCGCGTACACGGACACGAGCGGCTTGATGCGCCACGCCAGCGCCGCCATGGGGCTCAAGGCCGACAAGGTGCGATCACCCGAATCATCCGCATTGGTACTCGTGATAAACCGATCGCGTACGTGAAACGCCACACCGTCGTGCCGGAGCGCAACGCTGGCGAACAGCTGATGTGGTGCCTCTACCTCGGCCCGCGCGTACACGCCAACCCCAACGACGCGTTCCTGTTGATCAAGTCGTAACGCGCCGCGCTCGACGCCGAGTGAAGGACAGCGGGCGGATGGCACGGTGGTCGACGCGTCCGCGCAATTTTCCAGGTTGAGACGTTCATCGCGCTGGCGTTGTACGTCGGCGCCTGCCGTGAATCGCAGGGGCCAGCCAATACGTGTGCTTCTCGCGCCCGCGCGCACCGACGCACCGGCAACATGGCGATCGACGGCAACGATCGCGAACGGCAGCGGATTGTCGAGCGTGCGCGCACCGGCGAATACAGATGCCGTGAGTTCGTTACTGCCACTGCCTCGTGTTGCGACAATCGCGACCTGCGAATGCTGCACCGCCTTGCGCGAACGTTTGGTGATGTTGAGCGAATCCGGCAACGACAGGTCGCGCGACAGTTCCACCGCCGTCAGTGCTCCGGGATTCTCGGCGCGCGGCGTGTCGTACCACGTGCCCTGCACTTCCAGTCGCGTACCGGCAAGGGTGGTCAGCGCGCGTGCGAACGCGCTGGTGGCGTCAAGTCGTGACCATGTGCGCACACCATTGCCGTTGGTGCGCGCGAATGAGGCCAACCACGTGGAGGATGTAT